>QGUT01000241.1 GCA_003242255.1 Bacillota bacterium | reverse complement strand
GGTCTCAATCATGACAAGACAAATTGAGCAAAAAAAGAAAAATCAGGCTGGCTTTACTCTGGTGGAACTTCTCGTGGTGATCGCCATCATAGGCGTCTGGCGCCCATAATCCTGCCGAGCGCCTTCGGTGCCGTAGAAAGGAGCAAGATAGCGGCGGCGGAGGCCGATTTTAAGTCGATAAAGTCAGCAGTCCTAAATTACTACGCTGATACGGGAACGTGGCCTATGGAAGGCACATCTTGGACAGAGACCGAATATCTTGTCACAGGAAAAAAAGATCCTTCTGAGAACCCCACCGGGTGGAACGGGCCGTATCTGGATCGTTGGCCTGAGAAAAATCCATGGGGTGGGAAATATCACTTAGTTTCAAATTATCCGGATTCAGGGATATATCTTAAACTAGACAAGGTTTCCTCCGGCGCTGCACAAAAAATGGGAGAAGATCTTGGGAAGGAAATAGTTATAATAGATGAAAATGATTCTAGCACAGTCTATCTTCTAATTTCAAAATATTAAAAAACAGTTTTGGCAGGGATTTAATGAAAGGAACGGGTCTTTAAACAAATATGCTCTACTCTGCAACTTTTTTTTTCATCCTCGGCCTCATAATCGGTAGTTTCCTCAACGTGGTTATTTACCGCCTCCCCAGGGGAGAGACGGTGATCTGGGGACGGTCCCGCTGCCCCGCCTGCGGGCATGTACTGGCCTGGCGCGACCTGGTTCCGGTTATAAGCTACCTGGCCCTTGGGGGAAAGTGCCGCTACTGCGGGGAGGCAATCTCCCCGCGGTACGCGGCGGTGGAACTCCTGACGGGTGCGGTTTTCGCGGGGATTTATTGGCGCTTCGGGTTGGCGGCGGAACTCTGGAAATACCTCTTTTTAAGCTGCGTCCTGATAGCGGCGTCCTTCATAGATGCGGAACACTACCTCATTCCAGACCAGCTGGTGGCGGCGGGGCTGGTGGGGGGCGCCCTGTTTGAACTTGGTTTGGGAAAATCGGGAATATTGCCTTCGCTTTTAGCCGGTGCTGCGGCGGGGGGAATCCTGCTCCTGGTCATCGCCCTGAGCCGCGGCGGTATGGGGCTGGGCGATGCGAAACTGGCGGCAGTGGCAGGATTATTCCTGGGGTGGCCGAAAGCGCTTCTGGCGCTTTTTTTTGCGGTCGTTGCCGGTGGATTTGTGGGAGCACTCCTCGTCCTGTTAAAGCGAAAAGGGATGAAGGAAGCCCTGCCCTTCGGACCTTTTATATCTTTTGGTGCGGTTACCGCCCTCTTTTGGGGTGAGAATTTTTTGCGCTGGTATATGGAACGCATGGGCCTTCCCATGTAGGAAGTTGCGCTGTAGGGCGTCCGTCAGGGGGTGAAAGTATGGGAAAAAAAGAAAAATCGGGGGGCTTCACCCTTGTCGAGGTTCTCCTGGCAACCCTGATAATAGCGGTGGCTGTGGTTCCTCTAATGGATGTGTTTTCCCGGAGCACCAGGTGGATGGTCGAGTCTCGAAAGGCAATGACAGCATTGAACCTGGCCCAGATGGTGCTGGAAGAAACGAGCAGCGTGGAATACGGTGAACTGGATGGGTTGGCCATGACCGAGACCGCCGCCTTCGAGGAATTTCCGGAATACAGGTATCAACTGGCCGTGGAAGATTACCCGGAGGGCGGGGGAAAGAAACTGGTGAAGAGGCTTAAAGTTACGGTGTACGATGGGGATACCATGAAGGAACTGGTGAGCCTTGAGACTGACAGGGGTGACTGGCAATGAGAAAAAGTAGAAAATCAGAAGAGGCTTTCACCCTGGCGGAAGTAATAGTGGCCCTTTCAGTGCTCACCCTTATTATCGGCGCGGCCATTTCCCTCTTTCAGCAGTCGGTTTTTGCGTGGAAGAGGAACGAAAAAAGATTTGACGTGCAGGAGGAACTGAAATTCGCCCTTGAAATTATCAGCAGGGATGTGAGATCCGCTGAAGAGGTAATGGGTATCAGCCCGTCGGAGCTCAGGTTGAAAGTTTACGATGATCCGGCGGAGGAGGAAGTAGTTTACAGGTGGGATTTAAAAAGGGGTGAACTGGTGAGGGAGGTCGGGGGGAAGACCGACGTAATAGCGAGGAAGATCACCGGCTTTGAGGTAAAGTACTACGA
>QGUT01000240.1 GCA_003242255.1 Bacillota bacterium | reverse complement strand
AATATATCCTCTTTCCAAAGTAAAGCTTATATTTTTTAGAGCAAAACCCTTAAACTCTTTTCTAAGACCATTGACTTCCAAAATAGGTGCCATACTATACCTCCTCATAAAGTATTCTTAACATTTCCTGCATTTCCTCGAGGGTCAATTCTATGGTTTTGGCAGCATCCACCGCCTCCGCCAGTTTTTCTTCCACAATTTTTAAGCGCATCTCCTTTAAGAGTTCTTTATTCTGAGCCGCCACAAAAGAACCTTTTCCTTGAACGGTTACAATATATCCATCATTCTCCAATTCCTGATACGCCCTTTTTGTAGTGATAACGCTTATTTGCAGTTCTTTTGCCAGGCTTCTTATGGAGGGCAGAATATCCCCTTCTCTAAGTTCCCCTCGCATAATCATATTTTTAATCTGCCTTGCAATTTGCTCATAAATTGGCTCTTGTGAAGAATTTGAAATAATGATATTCATGCCCGGGCGATCACTCCTGTATATTAACATATTAGTGTTTATATACAGTATATACACTAAGAACAGTTTTGTCAATATTATATTTCCCAACACTTTTTATCCCAGAGTAATTCTACATTTTGGCAACCGTTATATAATTTTTATTTTCCTTTGCTTTATAAAGGGCCTTATCCGCAGTTACAAAGAATTGCTCTATATCATCAATATTTGCTCTTCCGTCAATTGAGGCTATGCCAATGCTTACGGTTATGCTGCATGTAACCCCTTCACAGCAAAAACAATGCCCCTCTACCGCCTTCCTTATGGCATCCGCAATATTAAAGGCTTCATCTATATTGGTTTCAGGTAGAGCCATCACAAATTCCTCTCCACCCCAGCGAGCGATAATATCATCCTTTCTTGCCTTGCTTCGTAAAATATCAGCAAACTGCCGCAATATGAAATCCCCCACGACATGCCCGTATGTGTCGTTTATGCTTTTGAAGTTGTCAATATCAATGAGAAGCAGCGAAAAAGGTGGTTTTATCTTCTTGTTCAATACCCTTTTGTAGAAATACCTTCTGCTGTGCAGGCCGGTCAGCATATCAGTATATGCTTCTTTATACAGATTATAAACCAAAACTCCGAAAAACACTTTGCTCATTATCTGGACTGTCATAATAAACATCCATATCAGGCTGTAATTTAAGGCATACCTTTTGTCCATGAAAAGTACCATAAACCATGACGATAAGTCGGCCGATATTAAAACAATAAGAATCAACTCATTGACTTTTCTCTTCCTCAAATCCACCTTTTAAACCTCCATATTCTATATAATACTTCACAATGTACTGGTCTATCCTCTGGCTTATTTTAAAAATAATTTCTTTACTCATATTCATTTCAATGGCGTTATTGAGCAAATTTTTGGCTATTTCAATGCTGGTCTTTGTATCCACCTAACCACCTCGCCAATAACCATCATGCATAATTTTACATTATATATAGGCTAATTGGCAATCATAAAAATATACAACTTGCAAATTCAGATAAACATCAAAATTGAGTAAAGTAAGAGTATATAAAGTCGGGAGTGGATAAGATGTCAAGCAGAACAGAACCTGATAACAAAGCAATTGGCCAAAGGATACGTGCAGAAAGGAAAAAACTAAACCTTTCAAGGGAAGAATTCGCAGAAATCATTGGGCTTTCTGATTATTACGTTGGACAGTTAGAACGAGGCGAGAGGCAGATGAGCCTTCCAGTTCTAGTTAAAATAGCGAAGTGTTTACATATATCTTTGGATTACCTTGTTTTTGGGAAAATTCCCAGTGCCGAACCTTCCGTTAACGAACCTCACGATAATTACACAAGCCAAAGTGATGAAGAGCTAAATGAGCTGCTTGGCAAGTGTTCCTCTAAAGAGCTGGAGCTAATTAAAAAGCTTATAAAGGTGGTTCTTCCCTATGTTAACATAGAATGATTTAACTCACACCCAGAATGATTAACTTACATAATGTTAATTCGTCGGGAGCTTAAGCTTTATAGAAGAACATTTTTAGGCATATCGGCAGAAGTTGTGTCCTCGTCTCTCCAGTTCTTTGTCTAACTCATCCAACATGATATTCGCCAACAGCGGGCTTAGCGGCCCACCTTGGGGAGTTCCTTCTTCTGTACTTACTTTTACT
>QGUT01000069.1 GCA_003242255.1 Bacillota bacterium | reverse complement strand
TTTGGTCGGTTTTAGTTTTACGCACATAGAGATTCCGCAAAGCATCCGACTGAATGGGATTGATGACATGAAGTTCAAATCCCTGGTTAGTGAGGCAGCAGTAGATAGGGAGCCAGTAATGGCCGGTGGCTTCCAGGCAGAACTTTACGTCATCAGGCTTTAAACCGAGTCTTTCCAATGCCTGCAAAAGCTTATTCATCCCTTTATGGTTATTATCTAGATGCATTATTCAAAGCCCAGCAGCACCCTCTGGTAATCCTTTTTAATTTCGTGGACACCCCTCGCGATATCCAGGGCCTTCTCCCTGGCTTCCGCCCCCAGCCCCTGCTGCTCGTAAAGGCTGTAGCTCTTTCTCATGACCTCCTCAATGTCCTTCATGGATTTTTTAAGGTAAAATATCTCCGCCTGTATGTTTGCGATGAACATGTTGAGCTGCGTGTACCTCTTCTGGTGCTCGGCGCTCAAAATAAAAAGCTTTTGTCTCTGGTAAATTTCGTAGATAAAATAGGCCACGATGCTTCTCGTAAAAGCCACCAAAAGGATGAGCTTTACGGCTTGAGCGTTCATTTCGATTCGGAGCGCCGCTTCCAGCAGGTTGCTCAAAAAGTCCACAGCGGAAAGCAGCATTATCCCCGCCAGCGCCTGGTCCTGCCTTTTCTTAATGTCAAGGATTCTCGCCAGAAAACCGTACGCCAGATAATACGCCAGCGAAGGCAGATTTAGGGTCAGCGCCGCAGAGGGAAGCTCCCCGCCGAAAAGCGATACCGCCGTCCTCACCGCAAAAACCGCAAAGCCGCTGAAAATCGCGAGCCAGTATTCCGGTATGTCATCCACCACAAGGAGGATGAGATTCAAGACTATGATCCCCGCCGAAAATTTAAAATAGCCGTTGAACGGTCGAAAGTATATCTCCGCGAAGAAGGCCACCAACAGAATTAAATGCAAGCGATGCTTGATTCAAATCACCACCCATGATAAGATTTTCACGTATTAATTATACCGTACACCTGATGAATTTTTTCAGTCCAATTAATGGATTACGATTATTTATAAAGTCGCTTTGTAACCACCCGCCCGGGTCTATCATATTATTGTAGTAGATCACAAACATAATGAGGGTTCCATAGATGGCAGAAGTTGACGGAGGAGGCTTTAGCGGAGGTGGCTTCTTCAGCGATCGCAAGGCATTCCTCGTATTCCTGATTCTGATACTTCTCCTGTTAGGCGACACGTTTTAAAAGCTGAGGGCCGCGCCTTCCGGCACGGCCTTCGGCTTTACGGGGCATTGCCTTCCGCCGGCCGTTTTGATAAAATACAATACGGCATTACTATAACGGAGCAATGATCAAGATGGATCCGGTGAGGTTTTACTCAAGCATCATAAAAAGGAATATTAAAAGGCCCGAAAAGGTGGAGAAGCTCATAGTCCGGGGCCTTTCCATCGCTCAACTTTACGTGAGCCTGTTCAAAGACAAGAGGCTCCCCGAGTCGCTGCAATACCTGAATGCTTTTTGCATAAAATCCGTGAGGGATTCGCTGGCAGAGCCTCAGAATTCCGCATGGGTGAACATATTTTCCCCCACCGAATTTTTAATTGCCCTGGGCGTAAAACCCCTTTTCACCGAAGCGTACTCTTCCTTCATGTCGGGCTTTTTTATCGAAGATGATCTCATAGACGCCGCCGAGGCCCGGGGCATATCCAACACCCTCTGCAGCTATCACAAGACCTTCATCGGAGCCGGCGAGCTGGGAATCCTCAAAAAGCCCCGGTTTTTGATCACCACTTCCACCGCCTGCGACGCCAATATACCCACCTTCCGTTACCTTTCAAACAAATTCGGGGCTCCCCTTTGCATCATCGATGTTCCGTATAAATATTCAAAAGAAGCCGTGGAGTACGTGAAAAAACAGCTTTTAGATCTGGTGAAGGTCCTCGAGGAAGTATTCAAAAGAAAGCCCGACATCGATAAGCTGAGGGAAATAGTCAGGACGGAAAACCGGACGCGGGCGCTCATGAAAGAGTATCTGAACTACGTAGGTCAAAAGAGCTTCATACCCACCATGACCTTCGAGATGTACATGCTGTTTGCGTCCCACGTTTTCATCGGCACCGGGGAGGTCTTGAATTTTTATCAGAAGTTATTGCGCGATATAAGGAACGCCCCCGAAAAAAGGGGAAAGAGCGTATTTTTCGTCCACCTGCCGCCCCTTTTCGAGAAAAATTTCAAGGAATACTTCAATTTCAGCGAAAAATATCACATCGCCGCCAGCGACATCAACTACGACTTTCTCGAAGAAATCGATGAAAGGGACCCCTTCGGCGGCATCGCAGAAAAGCTCATTTTGAGCTCCTTCAACGGCGGGATAGACCGGCGGGCCTCCCGGATAAGGGAGCTGGTCGAGAAAATAAAGCCCGACGGAATCATACAGTTCTGCCACCTGGGCTGCAAGCAGACCATAGGCGGAACCTTTGTCATAAAGAACCTGGCCGCGGAGATGGGCATCCCCTTCCTATATCTGGACGGCGACTGCGTGGACAAGAGGAACAATCAGGAGGGGCAGAACAGGACCAGGCTGGAGGCCTTCCTCGAAATGCTCTAACTTCGGGAGGGGTCGTTTTGATAGGTTATGTGTGCAAGTACACTCCGGTGGAGGTCATCGAGGCCTTCGGTGAAGAACCGGTGAGGCTGGACCCGGCGGGCAAGTCCTACGAAAGCGCCGAAGCTCTTTTTCATTCCAATATGTGCAGTTTTGCCAAGGGGATTCTGGAAAATATCCTGGAAAACAATGTGGAAGAAGTGGTGCTGACCAGCTGCTGCGACAGCATAAAGAGGCTCTACGACCTGCTGAAGGGCCGGGTGAAATTTGCATACCTGCTGGACCTGCCCCGGAAGGAAAACCCCATGGCGGCGGACCTTTACCGCCGGGAAATAGCCGACTTCATAAGTACATACGGGGTCTTTAAAAAAAGAGATTTTGACGAAGGGAAACTTTCAAAAATTTTGGATGAAAAATGCGCAAAAGGAAAAAGGCGAAGCTCCGCCGGCGTCGCCCTGATGGGCGCCAGGCTCAGTAAAGACATGGTGGAAAAAATCGAAAACTCCTGCGCGGCCGGCGTAATCAATTTCACCTGCACCGGCGAAGAAAGGGACTTCGATATCGAAGTAAAAAGCGATCTTTTAAGGGGCTACGCAAAGGCGCTGCTAGAGCTCACCCCCTGCATGCGGATGGCCCGAAACCGGGAAAACCTCTTGCCCCGGAACCTCAAAGGCATAATATACAACACCATAAAGTTCTGCGATTTTTACTCCTACGAGTACGCCCTGCTTAGGGCAAAAGCGGATATTCCCATTTTGAAAATCGAAACCGACTACACCGACTCGGGCAGCGGGCAAATTTTAACTAGGGTGGATGCGTTTATGGAATCTACGGGCATTAAAAAAATCGAAGAAACCAAAACCAAAAAGGGCTATTTTGCCGGCATCGACAGCGGTTCCACTTCCACCAACGCGGTAATAATCGACGAAAACAAAAACCTGATAGCCTATGCCACCATCCCCACGGGGCCAAAAGCCATAGAAAGCGCCCGCGAAGTTTTTGAAAGGGTCCTGAAAAACGCGGGGCTCAAAAAGGAGGATATATCGGCCACCGTCGCGACGGGGTACGGCCGGGTGAGCATTCCCTTCGCCGACATGACCGTAACCGAAATCACCTGCCACGGCAAGGGCGCCTTTTTCCTGGACGGCACCGTCAGGACCATCGTAGATATAGGCGGCCAGGACAGCAAGGTGATAAGGCTCGACGACAGCGGCAACGTGGTGGATTTCGCGATGAACGACAAGTGTTCGGCCGGAACCGGTCGATTCCTGGAAGTCATGGCCAGGAGCCTGGGGGTCCCGATCGACGAAATGGCGAAGGTGACCGAAAAGGCTAAAGAGGATATCACCATCACCAGCATGTGCACCGTCTTCGCCGAATCGGAAGTGATTTCCCTCATCGCGCAGAATAAGGATAGGAGGGATATCATCCACGCCCTGAACAAGGCTGTGGCTTCCAAGGCGGTGTCCCTGGTGGACCGGGTGGGGAGAAAGGGAAGATACATGATGACGGGCGGTGTTGCTAAAAATCTGGGAGTGGTTCGGGCAATAGAAAGCAAGCTTGGCGAAAAGCTCATAATTCCCTTCGATCCGCAGATCACCGGCGCCCTCGGGGCGGCGCTGATCGCCCTGGAAGGGAAATCGGGGTGAGAAAACGAGAAAGGCCGGCTCCCGGAAAGAAGCCGGCCTTATTTTTTACAGCCTAAGCCTCCTTTGTCTTCATCAGGCAGCCTTATCATCAATAGCGGGGTGCAGGCTGCTTTGCTGATTCAGTATAATAATCCGCCCTTCCACAGCCGGATTGACTTTGGGATACTGCCGCAGGTACCGGATAAGTTCATCCCTCATCCACTCACCTGTAGACCAGCCAAGGAATTTCCCCTGCTTGAAAACCTCATAGCCGTCGCCACCGTTATAGAGGAAGTCATTAGTGGCAACCTTATATTTGCCCTGCGGGTCAATGGGCACACCATTGACCAAGACTTCGGTAACCCGCTGGCCGGGTTCTCTGCTGGGATCGATTGTGACCTTAATGCCTGAGATCTGGGCAAAACGGCCATCAGCCAAGGGATACTTGGAATAGGCGTTTTCCAGAGCCTCAATTACCTGGCTGCCGGTGAGTTCAACTAGCACCAGCAAGTTATCAAAAGGCAATACGGAATAAATATCCCTTACCCTGATGGGCCCTTTGGCAATACTGGCTCTGATTCCACCTGCATTGGTGATAGCTATATCGGCACTCAGCGCAGTCCGCATCCAATCTGCTATGAAGTTGCCAAGGTTGGTTTCGCTCGTTCTTACCTTTTCCCGCTCTCCTACCAGGTCAACCAAGGCCTCGCCTATAACCTCGTCCATCTTAGCATTTAGTTCTTCTTCATAGGGTTTTATCAGGTTCCTGATTTTTTCGTCCGGTTTTATACTTTCGTTAATCGGTATGAGCCTGTACTTCATGTTTAGAAGCTTGGCTCCGTTGCGGTCCGGCAAACTCCAGGTCGACCCTGCCCAGGTTCTCACCGTGCTGGCCGGTCTGGACGATTTTCACCCCTGCTACCTCAAGGGGCTGATCCAACCTGGTATGAGAGTGCCCACCTATAATGAGATCGATACCCTCAACTTTCTGGGCCAGTTTCTTGTCTTCCTCAAACCCCAGATGGGAAAGAACAATATTATAAACGGATCCATTCTTTTTCAACGCGGCAGCAGCTTCACCGGCAGCGGCGGCCGGGTCCAAAACCTGCAATCCTTCGAACCTTTTAGGATTAACAAGGGTGGGCAATTCAGGAGTGATAAGGCCGGTAAAGCCCAGGGTAACAGGGCCTACCTCTTTTACTACATAACCTTTGCCGGTAAAAAGCTGGCCGCTTTTACTGTCAATAAGGTTAGCGCAGATGTAGTCGTATTTGGCCTCATTCATTCTTTTTTCGATAGTTTCCCGACCCCAGTCGAACTCATGGTTGCCAAAAGTGGCCAAATCCAGCTGAATAGCGTTGTAAGCTTCAATTACGTTGCTCCCGTAGAAGAAATTGGCAATAGGTGCGCCCTGGATGTGGTCACCGCTGTCAACCATCAAAGTCCATGGGTTTTGCCTCCTGGTCTCGGCTACCACCGTCGCCACCCGGGCCATACCACCAAAGGGCTTATTATTGTTATCCAGCCGCTCGGCAATATACCCATGCAGGTCGTTGAGGTGCAGGATGGTAACCACGGGATACCGGCTTCTGGCTACCAGGGCAGCTACCTCGCCCCGGGTTACTTCTTTTTTCGGATTTAATGTGCCGCCGGGGTAACCCCTTAACAATCCTTTCTCCAGGGCAAAGGCCAAAGCTTCCCTAGCCCAGGGGCTGACGGAGCGGGCATCGGCAAAGCCGGCCAAAGCGTTTTCCTTTTCAGCAGTACCGGCTGCCCCCATCACCCTGGCCAGGATAACTACAGCTTCTTCCCTGGTGACGGGTTTTTCCGGTTCGAAAAGACCACCTTGTTTGCCGTCAACCAGGCCTTTTTGCGCCAAAGCTTCTATATGGCCTAAAGCCCAGTGGTCATCAGGAATATCTTTAAACCGAGAAGCAGCCGCTTTTATCGGTTCTATACCATAGGCTCTAGCAACAAGGGCTATATATTGAGCTCTGGTAATCGGCTGCTCAAGCGCAAGGGCACCTTCCGGTATCCCCGTTAAGACCTTGTTGCGCACAAGACGGTCCACATCTTCTTTAGCCCAGTGGGTAATATGATCGGGCAAAAACCGCTGGTTGTTTCCCTCTTGCGGTTGGGCTAAAACCGTCAAAGGAAAAGCCATGGAGCTCGCCAGCAAAACAAGACTTATCAATAAGGCTAGTGATTTGCTGACCGGTCTACCCCATTATGTCTCCCCCCATTAAAATTAGATTTGACAAAAAGTCTCTTCTACCCCCCTCCTTTGACCAAAATTTTAGAACCCCATTATTTTATAGATTTCAGCCATGTTGAGGCTTTGCCTTAAAATTTCGGCCCAGCTATTGAATTGCTCTTCTTTGAATTTCTTAAAATCGATATTCACTTCGGATTTTTTCAAACCCTTTCTTTCGTATAAAAAGTTCATGAACCTTTTTGTAAACTCTCCGCTTTCAAATATTCCGTGGACGTAAGTTCCTATGATATTGCCCGTTTCATCAACTGCACCATCCGGGAGTTTTTCACCTTCTCCTTCTCTTTTTATCAGGGAAAAGTTCCTTCCTTCCCCTTTGAGTAACGTTTTCCCCATATGTATTTCATATCCTTCAAAGGGAAAATTGGCAAGATATGCGGCAAGTCCTTTTTTGTGTTCCAGCACGTGACCCGTGGCTTTTTTAGTAACTTTTTCTCCCGTAATTTCGGTTTCCAGATCCAAAAGTCCAATGCCCTCAATTTCCTTGATATCCCCTTCCACACCGTGAGGGTCTTTTATCGATTTCCCGAGCATTTGAAAGCCGCCGCAAATACCTACTATCGCCGTTCCCTTTTTCGCCAATTCTCTTATTTCTTCATCCCATCCCCAATCCTTGACCTTTATAAAGTCGCCTATGGTATTTTTTGTACCGGGTATTATAACCGCATCCGCGTCACCTATGCTTTGGCCCGGCCTTACATACTCAATAGATGCATTTTCATAATTGGAAAGCGGAACGAAATCCGTAAAATTTGATATGTGCGGCAGTAGAAGAATTTTTATCACAACACTTTCGCGGGACCCTTTTTTGAGTTTCAACCGGTAGATCTCAGAGGACGGGTCATCTTCCTCATCGATATAGGAATAATCGTAAGGGACAACCCCCAGAACGGGCCTTTTTATCAAATCCTCCAGCATCTTGATTCCCGGTTCGAGAAGCTTTATATCCCCCCGGAATTTATTTAAAATTACCCCCTTTATCCTTTCCCTTTCTCTTTCCTCAAGAATCATTACGGTGCCGTAAAGTGAGGCAAAGACGCCGCCCCTATCTATGTCACCCACAAGCGCAACGGGTGCATCGGCTATCTCCGCCATGCCCATATTTACAAGGTCATTTTCCCTTAAATTTATCTCGGCCGGACTCCCGGCTCCTTCTATTACTATAACGTCATAGCGGCTCTTCAATTCTTCGTAAGCTTCCATTACCACTTTTTTTAACTTTGCTTTGAATTCGTGGTAATCCACCGCCGATAAATTGCCGTAAACTTTCCCCCGGATGATAACCTGGCAGTCCCTTTCGGTGACTGGTTTTAAGAGCACCGGATTCATGAGCACCGATGGCTGAAGGCCGCACGCTTCTGCCTGAGTAGCCTGGGCCCTGCCTATTTCCAAGCCCTCCCGAGTTACGTACGAATTAAGGGCCATATTTTGAGCTTTGAAAGGCGCAACCCTAAAACCATCCTGTTTGAAGATCCGGCAAAGCCCTGTCACAATCCG
>QGUT01000068.1 GCA_003242255.1 Bacillota bacterium | reverse complement strand
ATTTTCACCTCGGCCCGGTTGTTGTGCGCCCCATACTCACTGATCTCCCTGGAACAGGGACATAGAGTTTGCACCGGCACCTTTACGCCCATGGTTATGTCGTTCTCGAGGCCGCTTTCTGCCTTTATCAAGGCCTGGATTTTCAGGGGCGAGGAAATCCGGGATACAGGCGACTCCTTCCACAAAAAGTACGGAAAGTGCATTTTGAGGTAACTTTTTTCAGCATGCAGTTTTTCCTTTACTTCCGAGAGAATCTCTTCAATGGCCGAAGGGCTGAGTATTTTTAAGCCATTCACCACCTCCACGAACCGGCTCATGTGGGTACCGCGCACGTCGTGCCTCAAATCCACGGAAAGGCTTATCCTGGCGACCGTGTACTGGTGGCCTCGGGCCTTGTCAAGCACCTTTAATGGCCACTCCAGGTTTTTTATTCCCACCTTCTTGAGCGGGACCTTTCTCTCGTCCCTTTCACTCTGAACGTCTTTCAAGGCCTTCCCCCCTGTAGACGACTCCACTGGTCTCTGTCTCCCAGACCTGAACTTCGTAAAGCCTACAATTTTCTCTTTTCACGCTCTCCTCGAGTTGCCGCCACACCCATACGGCTATGTTCTCCGCCGAAGGCTGCTCTATTATGTCGTTTATATACGAGTGGTCCAGTTTTGAGAGCACCTTTTCGTTCACTATATTTTTAAGTTCCAGAAAATCCATCACCATTCCTTCTTCGTCCGGAACTCCCTCCAGCACCACCACTAGCCTGTAGGTGTGGCCGTGAAGCCTTTCGCACTTGCCCTTGTAACTTATCAGGTTGTGGGCTGCGTCGAACTTGAACTCCTTTACTAAAAGCAACTTCCCATCCCATCCTTTTTGAAATTTTTCATTATTGTCTCTTTTTCTCCCACTCCCAGGCAGTTTTTATGATAAATCCCAGGTCATCGTACTTCGGCTCCCAGCCCAGCTTTTCCCGTATTTTTTTCGAATCGGCCACCAGTTCCGGCGGGTCCCCGGGCCTCCTCGGGGCATATTCTACCGGGAAGTCCACACCCGTTACCTTCTTGGCCTGCTCCACCACTTCCTTCACCGAATAGCCCCTGCCGTAACCGCAGTTGAAAACCTCGCTTTCACCGCCGGCCATGAGGTAGTCCAGGGCCAGTATATGCGCCTCGGCCAAATCCATCACGTGGATGTAGTCCCTGATACACGTGCCGTCTGGGGTGGGATAGTCGGTTCCGTATATGTAGAGTTTCTCCCGCTTTCCGCAGGCAGTCCTCACGCACATGGTAATGAGGTGAGTGGCATCGGGCTTGGTCTCCCCTATCTGGCCTTCGGGGTCGGCGCCTGCCACGTTGAAGTACCTCAAGGATACGTACTTAAAGTCCTCCGCCGCCGAAAGGTCCCGCAGCAACGATTCCACGGCGGCCTTGCTCCTCCCGTATGGGTTTACGGGATCAAGCGGGTAGTCTTCTGCAATGGGCATCTTCTCCGGCTCGCCGTAGACCGCCGCCGTCGACGAAAAGATAAATTTGCTTACGCCGCACGCCCTCATGGCTTTGAGTAAGTTTATGGCTCCGCCGGTGTTGTTTTCATAATACATGAGGGGTTTTCTGACCGACTCTGGCACCACGATCTTCGCCGCGAAGTGCATCACCGCATCGGGCTTGAATTCCTCCATCGCCCTTTTTAAAGTTCCGTAGTCCAGGATGTCTCCTACCACCAGCTCTCCGCACAGCACGGCCTCCCTACTGCCGCTGGAAAGGTCGTCGTACACCAGGATCTCGTGGCCCTTTCTGCCGAGCAGCTTTACCACATGGCTTCCTATATATCCCGCTCCTCCGGTTACGAAAACCCTTGCCATCGACTATTCTCCCTTCTAAACTTAAACATTTAAAGGATTGGCCTTGAATCCATAATACCAATTTTAGGAGACCTTGTCAAAAATATCTTTTCATTTAATTATTTTGTGAAAACAAAAAATCAGAAAACGGATCGTGGGATTTATAGTTCTCTTGAGCTTTCCTCAAATCTGCGTTGGCGTAGCAGTAGTAACAGCCGTGGGGGCAGGTATTGTAAACCCCTATGTCCACGCTCTTGTAGCAGCCGCACCCCGGCCTAGTGGGGTTGAGAGGCGCTTTTATATCGCAGGAGTAAAGCTCGTTTATAGCGTTGAGGTCCACGCAGCTCCCTTTTATGACGTAGTCCCCCAGTAGGTAATCGTTACAGCAGCTGTAAACCGCGATCCCGTATTCCCGCGCTATGGCTCCTAACCTGTTGGCAAACTCCCTTTTTTCTCCCTCCTCCCAGGGTATGAGCCGGATACCCTTTTGCTTTTCCAGCAGGCGGAAATTCCTTTGCACCTTGCCGTACAAAGTAGCAAAACTTATATAGCACCGCCGGGTGTATCCCTGCAGGCGGCGGGCGAGATTTACGAAATTTTCGAGGTAAAACTCCGGCCCGGTGACGCTGGTGATCACTATGGGGTCAAACCTCCACTGCACGTGGCCGGGGGAAAATTTTCGGGACATCTCGATAAACTGCCTTACTGCTTCGTCGGGGGCAATGACGCGGTCTTCGAGTATGCCGGAAAGCCCGGTTATGGTGAACAAAAAATAAAGGCGGTACCTGCTTCTAAGTTCATCCAGGTACCCTATAAGAGGGCCAAAATTTTTGCTCCAGAAGACCACCGCGTCCACATCTTCCGGCTTCAGCGATATTTCTTTTTTTAATCCGTTAAAGGGGTTGTAGGCCAGGACCTTCCCCTTTTTGACCTTGTCCATGAACCACCGGCTGTAAAAGGCCGGGATGTCGGTCCTCCTGCTGGCCGATATTATCATTTGGCATCACCTATTCTTATTTTACTACGTAACTTTACTCACCTGCAAAATTATATTCATGGGTGTCTTAATGCTTTCGATAAAATTACGGGGCCACCGCACCAGTGCGTACAAAAAGCCCTGCTTTAGGCTAAAAAGCAGGGCTTGAGCTTGCGCATCAGCCTGCGATTTTTCTCGTCCGTCCTACGAGAATCAATACAGTAAGGAAAACAGCTGCGGATAAAAGAAAAACCAGCGTCACGATGAATTTTGTCCGGACTGGCTCCGGATTTTCGGAAAGGTAGGCAGCCACAAGTTCATCGCCCGGAACTATATCAAAGGTCCTATAGTCCCGATTTCCCATGGAATCCTCGGCCGTAACGGAAAGATGATATTTCTTCAAGCTTCTTTCTTTCGGAAATCCACCGGTTTAATCTTTTTTATCGACCGGATTCGTCAGGTTTCCGATCCCTTCGATGGAAACCTCCAGGACATCGCCGGGTCTTACGGGTCCCACACCGGCCGGCGTACCCGTGAGTATGACATCGCCGGGAAGCAGGGTCATTATAGAAGATATGAACTCGACGATTTCAGGGACTTTGAATATTAGATTCGCGGTGGTAGATTTTTGCTTTATTTCTCCGTTCTGTTTGAGCTGAATTGAAAGGTCGGCGGGGTCCAGTTCCGTTTCAATCCAGGGCCCCAGCGGGCAGAAGGTGTTGAAAGATTTACTGCGGACCCACTGGACGTCCTTCATTTGAAGGTCCCGGGCCGTGACATCGTTGGCGCAGGTATACCCGAATATGTAGTCAAAAGCCCGTTCTTTGGGAATTTCATAGGCCTCCCTTCCGATGATGATCGCCAGCTCCGCTTCGTAATCCACCCGGCGGGATACGGCAGGCAAAATTATCTTATCCCCCGGCCCTACCACGCTGGAAGGCGGTTTCAGAAAAATGACGGGTTCTTTCGGAAGTTCTACGCCCATCTCCCTGGCGTGGTCAGCGTAATTCAAGCCAAGACATACTATCTTAGAAGGTTCGGCAGGGGCGAGAAGTTTTACCTCCTCCAACGGCAGGGGATCTCCTTCTCTGACTATCCGGTAATAAGGTGGAGCAGACAGCGGCTGCACCCCCTCATCTTCCAGCATACCCCACCAAACTCTGTCCTTGAACAGAAATCGGCAAAAACGCATTTTCCCCCTCCTATAAGCACACAGTTCTTGCGGCTTACCGCAGAAACCCCTTAGTTTCTTTTTTTATTAATATTAATATATTACTTATTCCCTCCCGGTTCAAGATTGTAATTTTCTATTGTCGTAGGTGAGGAAATTAACCGAAAGCAAGGGTATAACTGAAAGCAGCATAAAAAAGAGCGAACACGGCTCAACAGTTGTCCTGAGGATATATAACTGTACGGACTTGCCCCGGAGAAATATTGTCATAGAACTGGATGATAGGTTCAATACGGTAGACATTCTTGACTTTAAAGAAGAAAAGATAAAGAATAATGATAAGGTAAGTTTTGTCGGGAATAAGATCAATATTCCCCTATTGAAGGAGAATGAGATAATCACCCTGGGCCTCGGTAGATAGGAAACGAAGAAAGGGGGCGCATATAATTGTATAACGAAAAGGTACTTGACCACTTATCCAATCCGCGAAACGCCGGTGAAATTCCCGATGCCGATGGAACAGGCCATGCGGGCAATCCGGTGGACGGGGATTCAATAACAATTTATATTAAAGTAAAAGACGGTATTATAGATGACATTAAATTCAAAACCTTCGGCTGCGGCGCCGCCATCGCCGCCAGCAGCATGCTGACAGTCCTGGCCAAGGGCAAAACCATCGAGGAAGCCCTGAAGATCACCAACGAACAGGTGGCCGAAGCGTTAGGCGGCCTTCCGCCCCAGAAGCTCGCCTGCCCAAACATAGCTGCCGACGCTCTCCACGACGCCATCAGGGACTACAACAGCGGAAAAAAATGAGGGTGGACGGCTGAAGATAACTTTTTATGTCAATAGAGGAATTAACTGAACTCCATAGAATTGATTAATTAAACTTAGCGGGATTAATAAGGGGGTTTGGAGATTGGAGAAGAAGATCCTGGGGAAAACCGGAATCGAAGTTACGGAACTTTGCTTTGGAGCCCTCCCCATGGGCCCTTTGCAAAAAAATCTGGACCTGGAATCCGCCACCGAAGTGGTTGCACACGCCCTTAAGAGGGGCATAAACTTCGTCGACACCGCCCAGCTCTATAGGACCTACGATCCGATAAGGAATGCGATTAAACTCACCGGCATAAACCCGGTAATTTCCACCAAATCGGCAGCCGCGACTTACGAGGAAATGGAAAGGGCCATCGACGAAGCCTTGCGGTCCCTGGACCGCAATTACATAGACATCTTTTTCCTGCACGCCGCCAGGGTCGACGAGGACGTTTTCGAAATAAGAAAAGGGGCATTGAAATGCCTGACGGACTACAAAGCCCGGGGGTACATAAAAGCTATTGGAATTTCCACCCACAATGTGAAAGTGGTGGAGCTGGCAGCTTCCCGGGACGACATGGACGTAATATTTCCGCTGATAAACTTAAAAGGCTTGGGCATTTTGAATGGCAGCGTCGACGACATGAGGCGGGCTATCGAAAAAGCCTACCGGGCCGGAAAGGGCATCATGATAATGAAGGCTTTAGGCGGCGGTGCGCTCTTACAGGACTACAGGAAGGCAATGGACTTCGTGAGAGGCCTCAATCTCCATCATACGATAGCCGTTGGCATGGTGAGCAAGGAAGAAGTAGACTTCAACGTAAACTATTTTAACGGCATCTACGAAGAAGAAAAACTGTCAGCTTTCTCAAGAGAACAGAAGAGATTCATTGCGGTGGAATCCTTGTGCAAAGGCTGCAGGTCCTGCCTCAATGCATGCCCGAACATGGCTATTGACTTCGACGAAGAAAAGAAAAAAGCCCGGATAAACCCGGAAAAATGCCTCACCTGCGGCTACTGCACCTCTTCCTGCCCGGAATTCGCCATAAGGGCAGTTTAAGTATATCGAGCTGAAAAGGGGACGGGTCATACCGTCCCCTTAAGTTTTTTTACTCTGACGCGCAGTGTTGTCACGGACCTGCCAGCTCCTTTAAGCCTCCGCTATAAGGTTCCCCGTGGACCGTGGCCCTGCAGTGGATTCGCTCCTCGATGAGCCGTTCTATCTTTTCCGAAAGGTCGTGGGCCTCAATGAAATTCAGCGTTCTTTCCATGACCACGTGAAGGGAAATCTCCTTGTATGCCCCGTAGTCATGGATCAGCACTTTGTGGACTTCGATCACTTCCGGAAAAGAAAGGGCGGCTTCCTCCACCTTCTTTATTATGTCCTCTTCGGCCATCTCTCCTATCAGCTTGGAGCAGGCGTCGTAGGCCATCGTCACCCCTGTGTACACGATAAGAGCCGACACCAAAAAGCCGAATACGGCATCTATCTTGTAGTAGCCATATTTAGAAGAAATTATAGCTATCGCCACCAGGACCGATGCGATGGCGTCGGTCCGGTGATGCCACGCATCCGCGATCAGGGCCCCTGCCGATATCTTGTTGCCCAATTCGATGGAAAACTGGCTCATCCATTCTTTAAAAGCCGCCGAGGCCAGCATGAATGAGGCGACCAAAAGGCTTCCCTCTACCCTCTCGTTGGACAAAAACCGTTCAAAGGAGGATTTGCCAAACTCGAAGCCCACCAAAACCAGCATTACCGCTATGAAAAGCGATGCCAGGAATTCGATCCTCCCGTGACCGTAAGGATGCTTCTCGTCCGGTGGCGCCGCTGAAAATTTGAATCCCAGGAGCACTGCTACCGAAGTCAATACGTCCGATGCGGTATGGACTGCGTCGGCCAAAAGGGAGATACTGTTCATTACAAGGCCTAAAAGGAACTTTACGGCTGAGAGGACCAGATTCCCCACGATGCTCACCCAACTCTCCAGATAGGCTATTTTCCTCCTGTCTTCGGGATCCTGGATTTTCACGTCCGAATAGTTTTTATTGAGTATTTTCGATACCAAATACTCGGTAGTCCTTTTCACAAAGCTGCAGGCCAAGCTAAAACCTCCTCCAGTTCTTGTTTTACTGAATCTTCGCACTTTACAATATACAATATTAAAAAAGACTTGCGGGGGTGAGTCCCGCAAGTCCGGTAGACTTGCTGCGCCAGTATGGCGCCCGGCTTTACGCCTGATCTCGTTGAAGCTATTTTAACATGGGACAAAAAGAAATGTCAATGGAGGAACTTATTATCTATTACCTCGAAACAGCCAAAGCCCTGGGAATTTTTACTCCCCAATCCGGTATCATAGGCGATCTTCAAGAGCGGAAAATCTCCATGGAGCTTATATACTCCCATCCACCCTTTGATAATCGTTTCTTTGTATCTAATTATCTTGCAGTAACTTTGATCTATCTTAAAAACCGGTTCGATCTTTAAATTAGAGTTCTCTACATTTTCTACATTTAAAAGCCTGGCTTTTTTGAGCAAATTTTCCCTTATCAGGACGGAAAATTCATCTTCCTTGGGGTTAAAGTAATAGGTCTTCTTAGCCCCTCTCTCATCGAAATAGGTTTTATAAACTACGACGGGTGAAAGCATCTTGATAAGTAAACCGTCTCTGCATTTTTCCTTATCCAGCTCCGATAAAACCGAAATTCCCTCAATTTCTACGCCCTGGCCCAGCAATTCAAAGTTGTCGTTTTTCAAAAGCGAGGTGGCAAAGTCCCTTATGAACCTTTCAAGGGGCGATGAAACTATTAGTTCGAAGGGAGGAAAAATTTTGATTCTGTTGTCCCCCAAAATCTCAAACCGCCCCATAAGCCTCGAAAAAGTAAAAAGCTTAAAAGTCCTGCTCCCCAGCCTGAACCCCTGGTCGTGTAAAAACTCTGAAAACTCCCCGCTCAGATTTTTATATATGAACGCCTGGACTATGTAATTATAATGAATCGGCAGTACCAGCGGTTCTCTTGCAGAAAAAGCAACCCTGATTCTCACTGTTACCCCTTCTTTCTTGGATAGCTATTCAAATTAATTAATTCTACTTTCATAAGAATTTTCCCTTTTTGTGCAAAAAAAATCCGCCAACTCAGCGAAGTGAAAAGTCTGCATCAGGGCCATTCCGTTCACTCCGGCAGTCGGTATTTCAAGTTTCAATCCCCTACATTTAGGCTAAATACATGGCTGATCATCTTGGATGTGTTGCGTTTTGATCCCTTATAGTTAGGCTAAATAC
>QGUT01000067.1 GCA_003242255.1 Bacillota bacterium | reverse complement strand
AAGTTTTAAAAAGTAAAGCTGTGATTTAACTCACAGTACTTCGATTGCGAATACATCTGGAGATAATGCAATATTGACAATAATTAAAAAAGAAAATAAAATAATACATGGAAAGTTCAGGAAATTGACATTTAAAAAGATTCGATTTCTAAGGAATTTAGCCACGAAAAGAGCACTTCCTCACAATTGCAGCAAAATAAATATGTTTTGCTTTAAAAATAAGGTTAATTGTAAAATTAAATGCGACAGTAAAAAAAGTTGAACCATAGCGTGAAACCCGATATGATGTTGGTTGGCAAAAAATAAACTAACACATATGGAGGGTTTCAGCTATGGTTCTTACTAAAGAGTATACCACATCACCACGCACTTTTAAACACCTTACACCCTATGAAAGAGGTAAAATTTGTGCCCTGCTTAAAGAAGGTTTCTCACCAACTCAAATCGCTAAAAAACTCGGACGTCATCGCAGTACTATTTACCGCGAAATCAAGCGTGGTACAACGACTCAACTCCACACAGATCTAACTACTTATGAAGCATACTTTCCGGAAACCGGACAGGCAGTGTATGAAAAGAACCGCTCTGCCTGCGGCAAAAAAAGCAAAGTCCTCCGGCCTGACAGTATAGAAAAGCGAGAGGAATTCGGCCACTGGGAAATCGATACTGTTCTCTGAGGAAGTGGATAAAGCGTTAAAACGGCTAAAAAGCCTATTCGGTCCCCTTTTTTATCTTGTATTTAAGAGCATTACTTCTGACATGGTGCCGAGTTTGCCAATCTTAGTAACCATGGGATTGAAGTTATTATGCCCATCCCTACTCAGCTTGGGAACGGGCCAGCAATGAGCGGCACAATGGCCTAATCAGGCGGTTAATTCCTAAAGGAACGGTTATTAAAGAATTATCACCTTCGCAAATCGAAAGAGCGCAAAACTGGTGTAATACCTTGCCTAGAAAAATCTTGGGCTACTGCAAACCTGCAGAACTCTTTCTCAAAGAAATAGAACACCTAACTTATGAACTTCAGCCTTTTATGATGGAGCAACCCAACATCAAAGGATTTTTTTGTAATCCAAATCCCTTTCTACTTGCAAAGTGAGGAAGGGGCTAAATAATGAGTTAAACTAATCCCTTTTCCTTGAGGAACTCCTCGACCGCCCGGAACGGATCACTTAGCTGTATGCTACCTGCCTCGTTTTTACTTTATTAAAATTTTGAACTCATACTAATATAGACTGCCTAAGCTAAATATTACAAGTTTTTGTTTTTTTCATTAAGTACTCTGAATGATATAATATAATACAGTTCGGAAATGTATAAAATTGGGGCGGGTGAGCTTCGGTGAAAAAGGTAAAAGACAGGGTATACGAGTACTTGTTGAGCCGCTGTAGAGAAAAGAACACCGGATGCACTACCCAGGAAATAGCCGATGCTCTTTACATGCAGAGGAGCAACGTCAGCGCCGCTTTGAACAAGCTCTATGCGGAGGGCAAGATATTAAAGATAAAGGGCAAGCCGGTCCTTTACACGGTAGGTCCTGCGGGAGAGGGTAAAGTTCCAAAAAACGCCAGCATGAGTTTTGATAATTTAATAGGAAAAGACGGAAGTTTGAAAAAGTGCATACAGTTGGCCAAAGCCGCCGTCTTGTATCCTCCTAGGGGATTGCATACTTTGCTTTTGGGCCCGACGGGCGTTGGGAAAACCATGTTTGCCGAGCTAATGTACAAATTGGCCGTGGAAAGGGGGATTTTGGGCGTAGATGCCCCTTTTGTGGCGTTTAACTGTGCCGATTACGCCAATAATCCCCAGCTGCTTTTGGCCCAGCTCTTCGGGTACAAAAAAGGCGCTTTCACCGGCGCGGACAAGGACAAGCCTGGGCTCGTTGATAAGGCCGACGGAGGGATTTTGTTTTTAGACGAAATCCACCGCCTTCCGCCGGAAGGCCAGGAAATGCTTTTTACACTAATCGATAAGGGGATTTATACGCCCTTAGGGGCCGATGACCCTAAGAAGGCCGATGTGCTCATAATAGGGGCTACTACCGAGCGAGAAGGGACGGCCCTGCTTTCGACTTTTACTCGCAGAATCCCGATAACCATCAATATTCCGTCTTTAAAGGAAAGACCTTTCGACGAGAGGTTCGAGCTGATATGCCAGTTTTTTAAAGTCGAAGCGGCCAGGACGGGAAAGGATATAGTGGTAACGGCCAATGCTATGAGGGGGCTTTTGCTGTACGAATGTCCAGGAAATATCGGACAGCTAAAAAGCGATATCCAGCTCGGCTGTGCCAACGCTTTTTTGAAATGCGTTTCAAAGGGAAAGAAGAAAATAGAGGTGGATATAACGGACTTTTCGGGTGAAGTCCGAAAAGGGTTGGTCTTTTACAAAAACTATTCTAGGGAAATCGATGCCCTGATAAAGGAAGACGTGAAGCTTAATTTTTCTCCGAAAGAGGGCAGATTTCACGTTCAGGTCGACGACTCCAAGCTGCCTGCGAACTTCTACGAAGAGGTGGAAAAGAGGGTCCATGAGCTAAAGGAGCACGGGATCGATGAAAAGGATATAAATTTCATAATGTCTTTGGAACTAGAGGGCTACTTTAAAAAATTTATAAGGACCTTTTCCGAGAAGGTGGACAAGGAAAGGATTTCAAAGATAGTAGACAGGAAGCTTATAAACCTGGTAGAGGAGTTTTTAAACGACGCTTCGGCCAAACTCGGTAAGGTCTTTTCCTCTAAAGTGTTTTATGGCCTTTGTCTTCACCTCTCCTCTAGTATAGAGCGAATAAGAAAAAACAAAAGGATAACCAATCACAAGCTAAAGGAGATAATCGAGAAAAACCCGGAAGAATACGCCCTAGCCCTTTGCTTTGCCAATACTTTGGAAAAGGAATACGGTATAAAGGTTCCCCTCGATGAGGTTGGATTTATATCGATGTTTTTGTCTATAGACTCGGATTCAAGCGAAACGGGAGAAGAAATGCCTTCCGTAATTATTGCCATGCACGGCAGCGGGACTGCCTCTTCGATGGCCGAGGTAGCCAACAAATTGGTAGGAGCGGGCAATGTCTACGCTTACGACATGAGCCTCGATAAGGACCCCAAAGTGGCCTACAACGAGCTCAAAGACTTGATAATTAAAAAACATCGTGGAGGCGGAGTGATTCTCCTCGTGGACATGGGCTCTTTAGGGATGTTCGGCGAGCTCATAAGCGAGGAGACGGGCATAAAGATAAGGGTTTTGGATATGGTCACCACTTTAATGGCTATCGAGTGCTCGAGGAAAGCCACGATCATGAGGGACGTGGACGAGATATGCGAAGAGGTTAAAGACTCCATCGAATATTTCAGGAGCAGCACGAGCTCTATTCGCTCGATTATACCCAAAAGGGAAAATATTATCCTCACCGTTTGTACCACCGGTGAAGGTACTGCTGTCAAATTAAAGGGTTTGATAGAGGAAAAGCTGGGCCTTGAAAACAAAAACGTTCAGGTCATTCCCCTGGCGGTAAACGATCCTAAGTACGTCCAAAGTTACGTTAACAGGCTTTCTAAAGACAAAAAGATTTTGGCGGTGGTGGGGGCGGTAAACCCAAACATCTACGGAGTTCCTTTTATATCGATATCTGAGGTCCTCATAGACAATAATTTCAGTAAGATTGAGGAAATGTTGAAAAAAATGGATACGAATTCGGAAGTGTATGAAGATGTCTTTAAAATGTTGAGTTCGGAGCTGGAAAATTTCGATGTATCGTCGTTTAAGAAAAGATGCCTAGAATTTTTGGAGAACCTCGCCACAAAGCTAGAAGTGGACTTGGATCTTGACAAAAGGATAGGGCTTATCATGCATTTGGCCTGCGCTTTGAACCGACTGAAAGAGGGCAGGGAAATTCCCAAATCGCCTAGGACTGCTGAGATAAAAAGTCGGTATGAAAGAGAGTTTGAATTGATAAAATCGGAATTGCAGCCCCTGGAAGATTTTTATAACGTTAGATTTTCGGACGATGAGGTAGTGAATATCCTTTCTGTATTGAAAGAAATATATACTAAGGAGCAAATCTGACCCTCGGGCAAAAGCAAAGTGTATATTTTTATCTCGAATGTGTATGAAAATAATAAGATAGGGTTTAAAAAATTTTAACAAGTGTTAAAGCGGCAACTCGAGCCGCTTTTATTTTATGGGTTTGGAGAAGTTGGCGAGGATTTTGCAAAGAAAAAAGGAATGAAAAATAATTTGAGGGGGTTTTAGCCGTGAAGATACTGTTGGCATGCTGTTCGGGGATGTCCACGAGCCTCCTGGTGGAGAAGATGAAGGAGGCGGCGGCCAAAAAGGGAATAGACTGCGAGATCTGGGCCGTTTCTCAAGACAAGGCCGAGGAAGAAATGGAAAAGGCCGATATAGTGCTCCTCGGGCCGCAAATGCGGTTTTTGAAGTACAAGCTCGAGGAAAAAGCCAAGGAAATCGGAATACCGGTGGATGTCATTGAGCCGATCGCTTACGGGAGATGCGATGGTGAAGCCGTGTTAAATAAGGCAATGGAACTTATTAAAAAGTAAATTGAAAAGCGGGGGAAAAGCCATGAACAAATTTATGAGCATGATGGAGCGGTATTTGCTTCCGGCCGCCAACAAGCTGAACAACAACCTTTACCTTGCGGTTCTGCGGGATTCTTTCATGCTTGCCTTCCCGCTGGTAATCTTCGGTTCTATCTTCGTGGTAATCGCCAATCTTCCCTATTTAGACGTAATCTTAGGAGACAAAGCGGTAGAAACGTTGAGGTTGGTGCTCGATGCGGCGCCTAACGCCACGATGGCCATAATGACCCTTTTTGTGGTGTTCGGCATTGGGTATAATTTGAGCAAGCACTACAAGGTAGAGGCAATTTACGGTTCAGTGGTGGCCATTTCGTCGTTTTTGCTCTTAACGCCCTTTAATATAAAATTGGACGAATCGGGTCAGGTAATAGGGGGAGTCATCCCCATCGATAGGCTCGGTGCAAAGGGCATGTTCGTCGGCATCATAGCTGGATTTTTATCGACTGAGATTTACCGGAGGATCGTCCAAAAGAAGTGGACCATAAGGATGCCGGCTGGAGTTCCCGATGCGGTGTCCAAATCCTTTAGCTCCTTGATTCCCGCAGTGCTGACCTTGAGCGTGTTTTTAGCCATAAGGGCCGTTTTCCTCTTCACGCCGTGGGACAACGTCCACGATTTCATTTACACCAACCTCCAAAAGCCGCTTTTAGCTTTGGGGAAGGGATTGCCTGCAACCCTTATTGCGATATTCTTCGTGCAGCTTTTCTGGTTCTTTGGACTCCACGGTCAGATTATTGTAAACTCGGTTTTCGATCCCATTTGGGGAGCACTGGCCCTTGAAAACTTCGAAGCTTTTACAGCTGGAGCGGAAAAACTGCCACACATTGTGAATAAGTACTTTATCGATACCTTTACCGTAGGTATGGGCGGTTCGGGAATGACTCTGCCGGTTATCGTCGCTATCTTTTTTGTGGCAAAAAGCAGGCAGCTGAAGGATTTGGCAAAACTTGCCGCACCGGCTGGGATATTTAACGTCAACGAACCGATTATTTTCGGCTTGCCGATAGTGTTAAATCCTCTCATCCTGATCCCTTGGATAGTGGCTCCTTTGGTGGTTACGGCTTTCACCTACTTTACTATGGCCATAGGGCTTGTTCCGCCGCCGACGGGTGTTGCAGTGCCCTGGACTGTTCCAGTATTTTTCAACGGAATTTTGGCTACTAATTCTCTAACCGGCGGTATACTTCAAATAGTAAACTTCGTAATCGTCATGATAATTTGGCTGCCGTTTTTAATCATTATTGACAGGCAGTACTACGAAAAAGAAAAGGAACAGGGAGGCTTAAAGTAAAAGTGCAGGATATAACTAATGCAGCATTTGAACTCATATTATATGCGGGAAACGGTAGGTCTTACGCTATGGAAGCTATTCGAGAAGCAAAGAGGGGAAATTTCGAAAAAGCTGAGGAATTAATAGCAAAGGCCGGTGAAGAAATAGGGCAAGCCCACGAAGTACAGACGAAATTGATACAAAGCGAAGCCGGTGGCCAGTCTGTGCAGCTTAATATGCTCATGGTGCACGCCCAAGATCACCTTATGACCTCCATGGTGGTCCGAGACCTGGCAAAAGAAATAATAGATATCTACAAAGGAGGTGGCCGAGAAAATGGCAAGGTATGAGTTTCCAAAAGGATTTTGGTGGGGCAGCGCTACCTCGGCGACGCAGATAGAAGGCGCCACGGGCAAAAAGGGGAAAAATATCTGGGACTACTGGTACGAAAAGGAACCCTACAGGTTTTTCGACGGCGTGGGGCCGCAGGTAACTTCCGACTTTTACAATAGGTACAAAGAAGATATAAAATTAATGAAAGAAATAGGCCACAATACCTTCAGGTTTTCCATATCCTGGTCGAGATTAATACTCGACGGCGATGGGAAAGTCGACCAGGATGCCGTAAGGTTTTACAACAACGTAATTGACGAGCTGCTTTCCCGTGGGATAGAGCCCTTCGTAAACCTTTACCATTTTGACATGCCTTTGCAAATGCAGAAAAAAGGCGGATGGGAAAGCCGAGAAGTAGTAGACGCTTACGTGCGTTATGCGAAGATATGCTTTGAACTTTTCGGAGATAGGGTAAAAAGATGGATAACGCATAACGAGCCGATTGTGCCAGTGGAAGGTGGGTACCTTTACGATTTCCATTACCCCAACGTGGTGGACTTCAAAAGGGCAATCCAGGTTGCCTTCAACACCATGTTATCCCACGCTAAAGCGGTGGAAGCTTTCAGAAATGCGGGTATTAAAAATGGCAAAATAGGGATAATATTAAACCTTACACCCAGCTACCCCAGGAGCGACAATCCCGCTGACTTGAAGGCCGCGGAAATAGCCGACCTTTTCTTCAACAAAAGCTTTTTGGACCCGGCCGTAAAGGGTGAGTATCCGAAAAAGCTGGTGGACCTTTTGAGAGAGCACAATCTCCTTCCCCAAGCGAAGGACGGCGACCTAGAGTTGATAAAGAAGAACAAGATCGACTTTTTGGGAGTAAATTACTACCAGCCCAGGAGGGTAAAGGCAAAGTCCTGTATGCCCCATCCCGATGCCCCTATTATGCCCGAGCACTTTTTCGACTACTACGAGATGCCGGGGCGAAAAATGAACCCCTACAGGGGATGGGAGATCTACGAAAAGGGAATTTACGATATAATGGTTAACTTAAAGCAAAATTACGGAAACATCGAGTGCTACGTTTCGGAAAACGGGATGGGAGTGCAAGACGAGGAAAGGTTCTTAAAAGACGGTATGATTCAGGACGACTACCGGATAGATTTCATAAAAGAGCACTTAAAATGGCTCCACAAGGCCATTCAAGAAGGATGCAATGTAAAAGGATACCACGTCTGGACCTTTATGGACAACTGGTCCTGGATAAACGCCTATAAAAATCGGTACGGACTGGTGGCCGTAGACCTGAAGACTCAAAAGAGGACCCTTAAAAAGAGCGCCTACTGGATGAAAAGCGTAGCCGAACAAAACGGCTTTGAGGACTGATGGGATATAGCCGCGCTGTGCGCGGCTTTTTTTGGTTAATTGTAAAATTAAATGCGACACCAAATCACCTCGCACTTTTAAACACCTAACACCTTATGAAAAGGGAAAATTTCTGCCCTGCTTAAAGAAGGTTTCTCACCAACTCAAATCGCTAAAAAACTCGGACGTCATCGCAGTACTATTTACCGCGAAATCAAGCGTGGTACAACGACTCAACTCCACACAGATCTAACTACATACAGTGCTTATTTCCCGGAAACCGGCCAGGCAGTGTATGAAAAGAACCGCTCTGCCTGCGGCAGGAAAAGCAAAGTTCTCCAAGTCGATTCCTTTCTCCGATATGCCGAACAAAAGATACTAAAGGACAAATGGTCACCTGATGCTGTAGTAGGAACTGCTCGCCGAGAAAAAATCTTTGATTCTTCATCCATGGTTTGCACCAAAACCCTATACAATTACATCGACCGCTGCTTGCTTAAAGTTCGCAATATCGACCTTTT
>QGUT01000239.1 GCA_003242255.1 Bacillota bacterium | reverse complement strand
CCTTAAATTTGTGACAAATTTCTTTTACGGCAGCTGGGATTTTTATGCTTAATTCCATGTAAGATTGCCCCTTTTCGGATGTACATATTACTATGGATATTATACATAAAAAATACCCAAATTCCTACCTCGGGGGAAACTATGTGTTTATTTTCAGTTTCAGGTCTAAAGTTGTTATGATATAATGATATAATAATTGGCGACGGGAGGGATTTTAGTGCAACTGAAAAGTTTATTCGAAAGCGGTTCGGATTTTAATGTTTTCCTGGAAAAGGCAGAAGCGAAGGACAGGGAAAAATTTGAAGTGTTCTATAAAAATACAGTATTTTCCGAAAAAATCCTGGAGCGGCTTTCCACATTGAAGAAAAAAATCAAAGTTCTGGTTTTTTCCGAGCCCTGGTGCCCCGACTGCGTGGTGAGCCTGCCGGTACTGGCCAAGATGGCTGAACTCAACAATCTAATAGAATTTGCCATTTTGCCCCGGGAAGGGCACGAAGATTTTCTCGAAAGATACAAGTACGACGGCAAGCCCCGGGTCCCGACCTTCATTTTTATGAATGAAGATTTCGAAGAATTAGGAGCTTTTGTGGAGATTCCGAGTTTTATAAAAGAAATCTACAAAAAAGGATACCAGCCGGATATTATAGTGGCGAGGAGAAATTACCGGCAGGGCAAGTATACGGAAGAAATTGCAAGCGAATTCCTCGACATCATGGAAGGGAAATTGATGGGGGAAAAGTGAACTATGATCAGGTTGAGGGGGCATCACCTGGTATGCCTGCATTTTTACCAGGGCGACGGTTACCCTGCCGAGTACCTCGATGACATGAAAAAAGTAATAGGGAGGGTGAATGAGGCGGAAAAAATCCGGGTCGTCTGGGGGCCCGACGACGTATGCGCTTCATGCCCCTATTTGAGCGAAGGCCGGTGCGGCTATCAGGATGGCATGGATGAGGAGATCAAAGAGCTGGACTTAAAGGCCTTGGAACTTTTAAAAGTTGACCCGGGAGAAGAGGTGAACTGGAGAGAAATAAAAGAAAAGGTGGCGTCGGCTTCCAGGGATTGGTTTTTGTCCTTTTGCAAAGGGTGCGTCTGGGAACGGCACTGCAATAGGCCTTAAAAAATTCCAGGGAGTGTTAATGATGTCCGCCGGAATTATAGACGAATTTTACAGCGAGATACTGGAAAATCTGGATGTGGGAATTCACGTGGTGGACAGCGAAGGCAAGACTGTGTTTTATAATTCGGCCATGGGGAAGTTGGAAAGGCTCGAGCCCGAAAACGTTATTGGAAAGAGCCTCTTTGAGATATTTCCATCTCTGAACGTGGAGACGAGTACTCTGTACAAAGTCTTGAAAACCGGGAAAGCCATAGTCAATAGTGTTCAGACTTATTTTAACTACAGGGGCCAGTGCATAACCACTGTAAATACGACTCTGCCTTTGAAAAGAGATGGTAAAATCCTAGGAGCGGTAGAAATCGCGAAGGACATTACGGCTTTGCGGGAAATGTCGGAGAAGGTCATATTTCTACAGAATTCAACAAAAGGGAAAGTTTCACGGGAAAATCTTTCTATATTTACGAGATTTACTTTTGAAGATATAATAGGGGAAAGTCATGCGATAAAAAAGGCTATAAATATAGCAAAGAAAGCCGCAGCCACATCGTCGACGGTGCTTATATATGGGGAAACAGGGACGGGCAAGGAATTGTTTGCCCAGAGCATCCACAACGCCAGCCCGAGAAGGGAAAGACCTTTTATAGCCCAAAATTGTGCGGCCCTTCCTGAAACCTTGCTGGAGGGGATTCTGTTCGGCACTGCAAAGGGCGGATTTACCGGAGCCGTTGACAGGCCAGGGCTTTTTGAGCAAGCGGACGGCGGCACTCTGCTCCTAGATGAAATAAACTCGATGGGGGTAGATCTACAGGCTAAATTGCTCAGGGTTTTGCAGGAGAGGGTCGTGAGGCGGGTGGGCGGGACAAAGCTCATCCCGGTAGATGTGAGGATTATTGCGACGACCAACGAAGATCCCCTCGAAAGCATTAAGAGGGGTGCCATGAGAAAAGATCTGTTCTATAGGTTCGGTGTAGGTTATATAAAAATTTGCCCCCTCAGGGAAAGGAAGGGAGATATTCTGCCCCTTACCAGGCTTTTTATTCAGACA
>QGUT01000238.1 GCA_003242255.1 Bacillota bacterium | reverse complement strand
GCCATCGTCAACTCAGAAGTTATTAAAAAAGCCATAATGGACGAGGTGGCCATAAAGGAAATCATAAACATGGCCAAAGCTGCCGACGTGGCGCTGGTCGGGATAGGCAATATTGACGAAAATTCGAATTTTTTCACCGCCGGGTATTTGAAGGAGGAGGACCTGAAATATTTGAGAGAGCAAGAGGCGGTGGGGGATATATGTGCTCATTTTTACGATATAGAAGGCCGGATATGCCGGAGTATAGAGGAGCGGGCTATTACGCTGAGCTTTGAGGAACTAGATGCGATTCCCCTCGTGGTGGCCGTGGCCACCGGTTCGGAGAAAATACCTGCCATCTTAGGCGCGTTGAGGAGCGGCGCCGTAGATGTGCTGATTACCGATGAAGACACCGCTGCCGGTGTATTGAGGCTTTCCGAAAAAAATTCTTGAAAGGAGAATGGGAATGGAGTTGTTTCTGGATACTGCCAACGTGAATGAAATTCGAGAGGCTGCGAGTCTGGGGGTTATATCCGGCGTCACCACAAACCCGACCCTTGTGTCCAAAGAAGGACGGGATTTCAAAGAGACTATAATGGAGATTGCCGGCATTGTGGACGGTCCGATTAGCGCCGAGGTAATAAGTCTGGATGCGGACGGAATGGTGAAGGAAGGCCTGGATATAGCTTCCTGGCATCCGAATATAGTCGTAAAAATACCGATGACCTGGGAAGGTTTGAAGGCGGTCAAAGAGCTTTCCAAGAGGGGAATAAGAACCAATGTTACTCTTATATTCTCGCCGGCCCAAGCCTTACTGGCAGCGCGAGCCGGAGCGGCCTTCGTCAGCCCTTTTGTAGGCAGGTACGTAGATGTTTCTCAGGACGGGATAAAACTCATTTCCGACATAGCCGATATTTTCCGCCGGCATGACGTAAGGACCCGGATAATTGCAGCGAGCATAAGGACCCCGATGGATGTGGTAAATGCGGCGAAAGCCGGCGCAAATATCGCCACTATGCCTTTTAAAGTCCTGCAGCAGATGGTGAACCATCCGTTGACGGATATGGGAATAAAGAAGTTTCTGGAGGATTGGAACAGGGCCAAAAATAAATAAAAATAATAGATTTTTTAATTGAAGCCCTTGCCAAAGGGCTTTTTATTTTATGAAATGAAAGTAATTTTCGTAACAAAATATATTGATTTTCGAATGAAAGTACGATATATTTTAATTAAAAGTAGTATGATAACGAGAAAGGAATTGCCAATGAACAGTCGTCAAATTGAAATACTGAATATAATTGCCAGAGAGTCTAAAATTAACGTCAATGAACTTGCAAAACTTTTTAATGTTTCTCAGGTTACCATAAGAAACGACCTGAGATATTTGGAAAAGCAGGGCATGCTGAAGCGTGTGCACGGCGGGGCTGTGGCGGTGACCGATGACAATATAGCCAACCGGCTGTGCCTGAACTACAAAGTGAAAAAGAAAATTGCCAGAGAAGCTTCCAAACTGGTGAGAGACGGAGAGACCGTAATGATAGAATCCGGGTCGACGGCAGCAATACTGGCAAAGGAACTGGCGAACAAGAAAGTTACAATTATAACAAATTCGCTGTTCATAGCTAATTACGTCAAAGATATCAGCGATATAAACGTCATCCTGCTGGGTGGATTTATGCAGAAGACATCGGAAGTGCTGGTAGGACCTCTCGTGAAAGCGTCGCTGACAGATATTTACGTGGATAAACTGTTCGTCGGAGTGGATGGCTTTACAAAGGAGACCGGCTTTACATCGCTGGATCTGGGGAGGACCGAAGCGGTAAGATACATGAGGGAAAAGGCGAACAGAACCATAGTCATAACCGATTCTTCAAAGTTCGGCATTCGGGGCAACGTTCATCTGCTCGATCTGGAAGAAGTAGATACGATAATAACCGACAGCGAGATAGGACAGGAATACGTAGATTACATAAAATCAAACAACGTGAACCTAATTATGGTTTAAAATAAAAAAAATAATAAAATTGGATGGAGGTGATAAAAAAATATAAAAAATACTTAAAAAATTAAATAAAGAGGGGGACTATTATGTTCAAAAATTTCACCGACAGTTTTGCCAGATTTCTCGAGACCAAACTGATGCCGCCGCTGATAAAATTGGCAGAACAGCGTCACTTTGCCGCTATCAGGC
>QGUT01000237.1 GCA_003242255.1 Bacillota bacterium | reverse complement strand
CCCGTTGACGCCACCCTGCAGGTGGTGGTCCAGACCGGGACCGACGAAAGCGGAAGGCCCGTGAAGAGGACCCGGTCCTTCAGGAACCTGAAGCCCTCGGCTGCCGATGAGGACGTGATGGCGGTGGCCAAGGCCATGGCGGGGCTGCAGGCCCATCCGGTGGACTCCATCCTGAAAGTGGTGGAAGTCGCCTTATCGGAGGAGTGATGTCAACCTAAAATCGCGGAAAGGAGGTGAAGCCCGTGGCCTCTACCTTAGAGCTCAGCTTCCAGAACGAAATGGGCAGGACCGCCCGGTTCCTCATCGCCGACCCGAAGGAGGACCTCACCCCTCAGGAGGTGCAGCAGGCGATGGACCTCATCGTCGCCAAAAACATCTTTTCCACCAGCGGCGGCGAAATCGTAAAAGCCCTCGGTGCCCGGATAATCATAAGGGACACCGTGGAAATAATCCCCGCCGAGTGATTCTTCCCCCGGGCCCTGCCCGGGGCTTTAATTTAAATTCGAGGAGGTGCTGAAATGGAAGAACTGGTAGCTCAGGTTGCCAACGTGGGCTTCCCCATCGCGGTTTCCATCTACCTCCTGGTCAGGATAGAATCCAAGATGGAGAGCCTCACGTTGAGCATCCACGAGCTTTCGAAGGTAATCGAAGGGCTCAAGGCCCAATAATTGAGTAAGGAGGAGATGAAAATGGAAAGGCAGTACCCCCGATTCATTGTGGTCCACCACACGGCGGGCCACGACGTCTCGGCCCTGGAGATAAACAGGATGCACGCCGCGCAGGGATACGGTATTAGAATAACGGAGCCCCACTCCCTGGTGGAAGAGTACCGGCGCCGGGGCTTCCCCTGCAAAGGCGATGCGGCCATCGTGAGCATCGGCTACCACTACCTCATAAGGGCCGATGGCACCGTGGAAAGGGGAAGGCCCGACTTTGCCCCGGGGGCCCACTGCGCCGCCGCCGGGATGAACTTCAGGTCCATAGGCGTCGCCCTCACGGGGAACTTCTCTTCCCGGGACAACCCCTCGGGGAAGAAGGGCCATACGGCCCCCACGCCGGCCCAGCTCAAGGCCTTGAAGGAACTCCTGTTTTATCTTATGGACGTCTACCAGATACCTCCCCAGTCAGTGCTGAAGCACTCGGAAGTCGTGGGAGCCAGAACCGAATGCCCGGGGGATCGGTTCTCCTTTTCTTTTTAACCTTGACACCGAACACTTGTTTGGATATAATCTTCTTAAAGTTTCGCCTTCGCCAAAATCTGGAGGTGTTGCCTTTGAACCTGGAAGCCTTTTTGCGTTTGGGCATCGCAGCGCTATTGCCGGTATACGAAGAGGGCCAGGGAAACGTGACCTATCTTATCACTTCCGACGGGGAAGAACACCTGATCCCGAAGACGGTAAAGACGGTGCTTAAAAGGATAGCCTCGGCTTACGGTGCCGACCTTTCCGCTCTCAGGAAAAATTACGGGAAGGCCGTAAACAGGAAAAACTACGTGCCCATACCCCTTTCATCGTCTCTCATCCTGATTCCGGTGAAGTTCCGGGAAAGGCCTTTGAGCGAAAACGACGGCACCGTGGGTTATCTTTCCTATTACGAAATCCAGGAGGTCTCGGAGGAAGGCCAGGGCTCACGGGTTAAGCTCTCCTGCGGCCGGGAAATCAAGGTGCTGCTCGCTAAAGCGACTCTCATCGAATACATGAAGGACGCCAGGCTCATTGCCGGCCTTTACGAGGAAAAGCAAAAAGGCGGCCCGGGCCGCATCGGCGAAGACAGATCCCCCTACGGCGAAAGGGAGCTTTTGAGGGAGGAACTTTTAAAACTCCTTTTGCAAATCCTGGCAAAAGGCGGCGGTATTTAACCGCCGCCTTTTTATATCCTCCTTACTCCCACCAGCTCTATTATTTTCGAAGCTATTTCGTAATTGGGGAGCACGAATTCGGCCCCTTGCCTCTCTATGGCCGCCCTGGGCATGCCGAAGATCACGGCAGTCTCTTTAGATTCAGCTATGGTCCTGCCGCCGGCCTTTTTTATCTTCACCATTGCATCGGCTCCATCGTCGCCCATGCCGGTCATTATTACCCCACCCATTCCTTTCCCCAAACGGAAGAGACCCGAATCACTGGTGCCCCCTCCCCGGGGCATAAACCGGGCCCGGGGGGGGTCGGTCCGGCCAATTTTT
>QGUT01000066.1 GCA_003242255.1 Bacillota bacterium | reverse complement strand
CACCAATTGCGCAAAAATGTCCGGGTTCAGCCTCCTGTCCAGCGGATGGATGAGAGGATTCTGGACCAATTCTTTCAACTCATCCACTGCCCCGTTATTCACAAGAAAATCCGAAATAGCTTTTCTAAAATTTTCTTCACTTCCAGCTATCTCAACGCCGTAATTGGGTTTGCGGACAAGTTTCAAACCGTGCCGTGCAAGCCATTTTTCCACGTAGTCCAGGTCTTTGTATATGGTCGCTTTGCTGACATAAAGTTCATCGGCCAACTGCTGGGTAGTCAAATTTTTTTCTGCCTGCAACAATTTCCATATTATATACTTTTCCCTTTCTTGTTGGCTGTAAGGCTCAACATAAAAAGAATCTGACTGAGAAATTCGGTCCAGCAGTTCAGCTTTTTTTTCACTTGCACCTTCGATGTAAACTCCCGTCCTTGGTTTTTTCACTACTCGCACACCGAAAGGGACAAGAAATTCCTGGATCTTGTCAAGATCATTGCGTATCGTCCTGGAAGAAACTTTTAATTTTCTAGCGATATCTTCTGTCGTAAGGGGTCCCTTGCTTTTGATTAGTATTTTCAGGATCTCCCTCCATCGCACTTCCATATCCATGTGACGATCTCACCTTTTTAATTAATCCAGTTATTTTCCTCACGAGAGTTGTAGGAAAAGTTTAGTATGCGAAAAATCTTTTATTATTTTACTTGATTATAACATGCCAACACCCTTGAATAAGAAACAAATAATTCCGGTTTATATGGGGAAAATTTTAATCATTTCACATTGGTGGCATTTAAATGGATATTCGGAGTACACAAAAAGAGCCCGTAATGGGCTCTTTTTCCATTACATATCGGACTTTTTTTGACTCTTAATCCAGAGCTGAAATAAAAGCGGCTAAATTATCGCTTCAGCAACGATTTCGCTGCCCCCGCGATATCATCCGCAGTAAGGCCGTATTCCTTCATAAGCTCTTCGGGCTTTCCGGACTGTCCGAACACATCTCTTACGCCTATTCTCTTCATCGGCACCGGCTTTTTCTCTACGAGCACTTCAGCCACCGCACTTCCTAAACCGCCGATTATCGAGTGCTCTTCGGCGGTGACGATGGCTCCGCATTCGGCGGCTTTCAGGATTATCTCTTCGTCTATCGGCTTTATGGTGTGGATGTTAACGACCATAGCTTCGATGCCGTCTTTGGCCAGGAGTTCGGCAGCTCTCAAGGCTTCAGCTACCATGACCCCCGTCGCTATGAGCGCTACATCCTTCCCCTCTCTCAGGATTACCCCTTTGCCGGGCACGAATTCGTAACTCTCATCGAAAATAGTTTCTACCGGATGGCGGCCCAGCCGCAGGTACACGGGTCCCTTGATCTCAACCGCGGCCCTGACGGCCTTTCTCGTCTCCACTTCGTCGGCAGGGCAGATCACCGTCATGTTGGGAAGCGCCCTCATAAGAGCCAGGTCTTCGATGGATTGATGGGTGGCCCCGTCTTCTCCTACGGTAATGCCGGCGTGGGTCGCTGCTATTTTAACGTTAAGTTTGGGGTAGCAGATGGAATTCCTCACCTGGTCGAAGGCCCTGCCGGTGGCGAACACGGCAAAGGTGCTGGCAAAGGGTATCTTGCCGCAGGTAGCTAAGCCCGCCGCGGTAGCCATCAGGTTCTGTTCCGCAATGCCCATGTTGAAAAACCGCTCGGGAAATTTTTTGGCAAATACGCTGGTCTTGGTGGATTTCGAAAGGTCGGCATCCAATACTACTATGTCTTTTATCTCTTCGCCCAATTCTGCAAGGGCTTTACCGTAAGCATCTCTCGTTGCTGTCTTTGGCATTTTCTCGGCCTCCATTCTTTTATATTTTTAGATTTTAAGCAATTTCCTTAAAGTCCCTTCAGCGCTTCTTCCGCCTGCTCTCTCGAAGGAGCTTTGCCGTGCCAATCCACCTGGTTTTCCATAAAAGGCACTCCCTTTCCTTTTACGGTCCGGGCAACTATTACGGTCGGCTTGCCCTTCGTTTCTTTCGCCTCTTCAATAGCCCTCACTATGTCTTCAAAATCGTGGCCGTTTACGTCTATCACGTGCCAGCCGAAAGCTCTGAATTTTTCCTGGATCACTTCCGGCGACATCACCTCTACAATCGGTCCGTCTATCTGAAGGCCGTTGTAGTCCACGAAGGCCGTGAGGTTGTCCAGCTTATAATGGGCTGCAGCCATGGCCGCTTCCCATACCTGGCCCTCTTCGAGTTCTCCGTCCCCCAGGAGCACATAGACTCTGTAGTCTTTGCCGTCGAGTTTTCCGGCTAAAGCCATTCCGTTGGCTGCCGAAAGCCCCTGGCCCAGCGAACCTGTGGTCATGTCAACTCCTGGCGTCTTTTTCATATCGGGATGGCCCTGCAGTATGGAGTTGATTTTTCGCAAAGTCTTCAATTCCTCTTTCGGGAAAAAGCCCTTTTCGGCCAGCACGGCATAAAGCACCGGGGCCGCATGACCTTTCGAAAGCACAAATCTATCCCTCTCTGGCCAATGGGGATTCTTGGGGTCAACCTTCATTTCATGAAAGTAAAGAGCCACCAGAATATCGGCAGCAGATAGCGACCCCCCCGGATGGCCGGAGCCCGCTTCGGCAGTCATCTCTATGATGTGCCTTCTGACTTTACGGGCTGTCATCGTTAATTCTTCCAGCTTTTCTTTGGACAATGGCATTTGCAATCACCTCGTCATTATTTTATTTTTGGGCATTATCTTGACTGACAAAAGTAAATCCTTCTCCCAAAACTTCGTGCACGTCGTGAATGATTATGAAGGCTTTAGGATCTATGTCCCAGATAATGCGCTTTAATTTCGGGAGTTCGAGCCTCGTCACTGCGCACATTACGACCTTCCTGCTTTCTCCAGTATAACCTCCTTTTGCCTCAAAGAGCGTGATTCCACGCCCCAAATCTTCCAAAATCCTCTTCTGTATATCATCGTTTTTATCGGAAATTATATAAACAGCTTTAGCGTAATTGATGCCTTCCTGAACTATATCTATCACTTTGCTGCTCACAAACAGGGCTATCCAGGAATACATGGCATATTCCCAGTTAAAGGAAATGCCGTTTAAGGCTATGACGAAAAAGTCTATTAAAAGTATCCCTTGCCCTATGCTGACTACGGGGAAAAAATGGTGTATCAGCATGGCAGCAATGTCGGAGCCGCCGGTGGTTGCCCTAGTTTTGAAGACCAATCCCAGCCCAAGGCCCAGAGCGATGCCGCCGTACACGCTGGAAAGCAGCAGGTCCTCCGTTATAACCGGAAAGTTCTGGGTCAACTCGGTGAAAAGCGAGAGGAGCAGGGTGCCGATTACGGTCTTTGCGCCGAAGACTGGGCCCAAAAAGATCGTCCCTGCCGCAAAAAGGGGAATGTTAAAGCCCAGCATCGTCCACCCTACGGGCAATCCGAAGAGGTAATGGAGCACTGTGGCAAGGCCGCTGACTCCGCCCGCCGCCACTTTGTTGGGGATGAGAAACATGTTGAGGCCCAGGGAGCCAATAAAAGTGCCCAGCGTTATCAAGAGATAATCCCACACCTGGGCTTTGAGCTTCATACGCTCACTTCCTTCTGTTAAAAATCACTTTGACAAGAAACATGGGAAGAGCGCCCATCCTGCGAAACCTGGAAGGCTGCGTCAGGAGCCTGTAAAGCCACTCGAGCCCGGCTTTCTGCATCAGTACCGGAGCCCGGCGCACCTTCCCCGACAGCACATCGAGGCTCCCTCCCACCCCCATGGCCACCCGGCAGTTCAGCTTATCCCGATTTCTCGCCATGAATAATTCCTGTTTCGGAGCTCCCATAGCCACGAACAGTAGATCGGGACGGGCCTCATTTATAATGCCCACCACCTTTTCCTCTCCCGCCTCGTCGAAATAACCGTGGTGAGTTCCGGCGATCTTTATCCCCGGAAATCTCTTTTTTATATTTCTTGCGGCTTCTTCCGCCACTCCCGGCTTCGCTCCCAACAGGAAGACCGAATATCCTCTTTCTTCTGCCATCTTCAGCAGCCTCATCATGAGATCGAAGCCGGTAGTCCTCTCTTCAAGCGGGCAACCCAGCAGCTTGGATGCCAGGACCACACCTATGCCGTCGGGCAGGGAAAGGTCGGCACCGTTTATGGCAGCCTTCAGCCTTTCGTCTTTCTGGGCTGCCATGATGATCTCTGCATTAGGGGTCACCACAATTTTTGCGCCCGGAGTCTCCAAAAACTCCATAACCCGCTGGCTCGCCTTTTCATAATCGACTCTATCCAATAATATTCCCAAAATATCAATTTTGTCGGTGATATGCGGTGGCATTTTTTACTCCTCCAAACATCTTATGGCGAGCTTGGCAGTGTGCTGGGCCCTCTCGCTCATTGCAGCTAACCGGGACTGTTCTTCGGGAGTCTGCCCTTCCCCCAACCTGGTTTTTACCAGCCTGTACAGTTCATCCCAGTCGATATCCGGGAGCTCAAAGGCCGGCGGCGCACCGACCATCTTCAAGAACCGGTCCACTTTAGGGTCGTAGGACAGGCCCACTACCGGCTTGCCGCAAGCCGACGCCATGATGAGGGAATGAAGCCTCATGCCCACCATCAGATCGAGGCAGGATGCGACCGACAGCATTTCTTCCACCGTGAGTTCCTTTTTTAAAAGCACCGCTTCCCGCCTCTTCATGAGCTTCATGATCTGCCTCGCCGCCTCCAGGTCCTCCGGATGATGGAAGGGGATGAACACGGGAAGCGCGCCTTCTTCCATGAGCCTGTCGGCGAGTTCCGCCACGGCGGGAAGGTACACCTCTTCCCCCCGCCACCGGCGCAGAGCAAAGCCCACCATCGGCCGGTTCAGATCGGCGCCCGCTTGCCGGAGCAGTTCCATCCCCTTATTTTTATCCACCGGGGAACCGCTCAGGCCGAGAACAGGGTCGGCCGTGACGACGACAGGAGGGCGGCTTATTCCTAAAGCTCGAAGATCTTCCGCCGATACCTCGTCGCGCAGCGTTATATAGTCGACTTTTTGCAGCAAGTGCCTCACCAGCCTCCGGGCCCACGGTCGGTTGACCGGCCCGAAGCCCTGGCTGTAGATAAAGACTTTTTTCTTAAAAATCTTGGCGAGCCAGATCACTCCGAGGTAATAAAGCAGAGAAGTAGGACTGGTCACATCCTGCAGGAGGCTCCCGCCGCCGCTTATCAGCATGTCAGCTCTTCTTAAGGCGCCGGCCACTTCCTTGAGCTTCCACCGATTTACCGCCTTTACCTTGTACAGGCTCTCGGTTTTTTGGGGATTGTTCGAAAGAACCGTTATATTAAGCCGGGGGTTTTCCCGGCGAAGGGCCGATACTATCGCATAGAGCACCGCTTCATCGCCCAAATTGTCGAAACCGTAATATCCGGAAAGCACCACTTCAGCCATTTAACCACCTCTTCTCCAGGCGCCGCAAGAGCTGGAGAAGCGGCACTAAAACCAGGCCTATTGCAGTGCCCAAAACCAGGCCGTTTACGCTTCGAATGCAGGAGATGATAAACGGCGTGTGAATATGGGCGAAAGTATTTACCATTGAAACCTGACCTATGCTGGCCAGAACCAGTAAGGGCAGATATCCGTGATCCCGGTAACCCAGGCAGAGAAGCAAGATCATCAAGGGATGGCCTATTAAAAACTCTTTGGTCCTGGGCCTCACGCCCAAGGCCCGGTCGAGCAGAGCTCGAAATTTAAGCTCCAGCAGGCTGACACCCACCGCGCTGTCATTGCCGGTCCGGGTCAAATAAATAACGCCCACTACTGCCAAAACCGCCGCTATCAGCAAATATTTCACCAGCACCGGCTGGTCCATGAGATTTTTTATCTTCTCGCGGAGCGTCCCTTCGCCGTAAAGGGCGAAAAAGGCACCGGCTACTAAAAGCACCGGAAACGCATAGGCTATTTTTACTCCGCTGAACTGCTGCAACTTGAGCATGAAAGATATATCGGCCAGCACTCCGGACGTAAGCAGGGCCCCTATCAGGGAAAATGCTGACATCTGGGCCATGCGAATTGCCGCCTGTCCGGGCTTTAGCGGCTGCTGAGGCACCATGCGGATGATGGAAAGGCTGGGAAAAACTATGACGGACGCCAGGGCCACTACCTTGCGGGCCAGCAGAGGAAAAGCGAGGAAAGCCAGTGCCAGGCCCAATATTCCGAAAGCGGTAATCCCCGCGAGGACGGAAGTCCGCCGGATTCCGAGCTTTTCTAAAAGCAGGATGCCCCCCGCTAAAGGCCCCAAACCAATCAAGAAAAACAGCAGGCGCCTTTGATAAAAGGGCTCGAAAGGCCGAGGTATGCCCTCGTTGCCCGTTTCGAATCGCATCCCGGCTTTTTCAAGCCTCGTTATTACCTTATCCATGTATCCGGCATTTATGTCAAATTGTTTCTCCGGGTTTGCCGCCGGTAAGAATTTCAAGAACAATATCCTTATGTTTCTCTCCCTCGCCGCAAGGGTCAGACGGTCCACCAGCTGCTGCTGGCCGATAGTCCGCATCTCCTCGTCGGTCACGCTGTGCATCCGGAGCACGCGTTTATTCAAAAGTCTGGCCAGTTTATCGAAACCCTGCTGGTTGTAAAATTCCACCTGCCCGAGGGTCAACTGGTACCTGTTCATCTCTTCGGCCAGAACCGCAACATAGTCCGGATAGCCCAGTACCTGCTTTTTCTCGAACAGGACCGCGGTTATATTTTTCCCTGTTTCAACCAGATCCTCTATGGCAAAGCGAATGCCTCTCTCATTCACATTGGGCCAGTCTTTTAACATGAACACCGAGTGAAAGCCCAAATTCTCCAATTTGGCCACGTTTTCGCGGTCAAAACCGATGCCGATGCTTTCCACCAGGGATAAAGGTAAATTCAGGGCCAGGACATGATATCCGTTTTTCTCGGGCAGCAATGCCACCTTCTCTTCCCCGATTTTTTCTGTAAAATGGCGCTTCAGCCGTTCACTCACATTTTCGTCGGTGGTCATTATATATGTCTCGCTGCCGGAAAAAGGCAAATCCTTCCACCATCCGAGCAGCATCATCGTCTGTCGGTTGGCAATAAAAACGCGCCCTTCGTCGGCCAGGTTTTTTACGGTCTCTTCTTTGTACAGAATGGAATTTACTTTAGCTTTCTCCTTAAATAAAGCGGCCAGTTCTTCGATGGGGATCTGCCGTTCCTGAGCCATGGTTTTCAGGTCTGTATAGGGCAAGGCGCCGTCCACCACATCGTAACTATTTTCCGCTCTTATGCGGGGTAATAGAGCCACCCCTGAGGCAACTATCGCCAGCAATAAAAATAAAGCCAGCAGGTTTTTCAGCCTTGAATCCAAAAAAATCTACCCCCTAAAAATGCTAAAAAAAGTATATCATTATTCGTTTTCGATGTAAAGTTTAGCGGCCGACGGTAAAATCGCCCCTCACCATGACCACCACGTTGGTCTGGGCGACAATGCCCCTGCCGTCATCCCTCGGAACGATGAGGAGGTGGTTGGCCGGTACAACTTCATCCTTTTTTAAATCTTTTCCGTCGGTCACATCGGAAAGGCCGCCGCCGGCGCCGTCCAATACTACTGCTTTACCGCTTCGAAGTATGATCTCCGTTCCCATGTCCCCTACGAGCTGCTGTCCCGGCGACAGGCTGACCACCTTTAGCTCTGCAGAACTTCCCCTCTCGGAGTCCAGATACTGCTGGATCTTTCCAAACATCATGTCCACATAGCTTTTTGTCACTAAGGGATCGCTCGATGACCCCGGCTCTCCTACATCGGCTCTGCCGATCACGGCAAAAAAAGCGACGACAGTAGCCACAGCTATAAGCGAGAGTATTTTCCCCGTTTTCTTCAAGCCCGAACACCTCCAGTTGTTTTAAATATATATTTCGACACAAAACCAGATTGTCCTTTTAAGTACAAATATCGCGATAAAATGGCATAAATAATGAGCCGGAGCACGCCGGCTCATAAGTCTTTCTTTACGGCTATCGATTTTAAGTATGCATTTATGAACACATCAATATCTCCGTCCATCACTGCCTCCACGTTTCCGACTTCGGTGCCGGTCCTATGGTCTTTGACCAAACGGTAGGGCTGAAACACGTAAGACCTGATCTGGTTTCCCCATGCTATTTCCTTTTGTTCGCCGCGAAGTTCGTTTATCTTCTTCTGCTGTTCCTCCATGTACAGGTTAAAA
>QGUT01000236.1 GCA_003242255.1 Bacillota bacterium | reverse complement strand
TGATTCTACAGGAGAACGGAACTATTCCCCTAAATTTTTTGTTATCAATTAATGGGGTGGCCAATTATTATTGCTAATTGTGAATTGCTAATTGCTAATTGCTAATTATTGCTAATTGCTAATTGTTAATCATTGTTGTCCGGTAAAAATGCCGAATGGGTTAAGAGATTTGGATTTTGAATAGTTTAAAGGTTTTTTTGGAGTTCTCGATTTTGGTACCCCCCTAGGTATCGAAAAGTAGCCCTTGAGATAGTTTATTATCGTTTCTTTTTCGAAGAGCCTTTTCAGGGTTTTTAAGAAAAACGAACAAGTTGATATATGTCATTAAATGTATTCGGATAAGGCTTGCCAGATTTGAAAATGACCATTTCTTGGCGGCCAGAGCCTTTATGATTTTAATGAGCAAATCAGCTATCAGGGCACACCAGATTTGAATTTTGATGGCATTCTCGCTATCGCCGAGGAAATATTTCAACGGGTAATTTTGTTTAATTCGCTTGAAAAGAATCTCAATTTGCCAACGTTTCTTGTAAAGAGAAGCGATGGTAGTAGCTGCCAAACGGGTATTATTGGTGAGGAATTGAAATTTTTTGCCTGATTCTGGATCTTTGAAATCGATAAGTCTGGCTTTTACAAAAGGATGCTCATTATGATGTTGATGGCCTAATACGATTATCCGATCTTTTTGTATACCCTCTTCAAGTTGCTTTTCTGTGACCGGACGGTTTTCAAAAATTCGGTATACCGCGCCTTTTCTCTTGCGGGTTATCCAAGTGACCTTTTCATCGGAGAAGCGTTGAAGTTGCTTATAATCATTATACCCCTTATCGAACACCATGATAGAACCTTCCGGGAGCTTAATATCACGTAAAAAAGGGGTATCGGCGCTTGCTGCCGGTGTAAAGCGAATCATGCACGGCACATCCTCATCACTTTGCATAAGGGTATGCACTTTAACGCCGCCTTTTCTTTTACCATTAACCGATTTACGCCCGGCATTCCGCATAACCTCCTGAAACAGACTAATCGTCGTGGAGTCAGCTATAAAGAGTTTCGATGTTTTTTTCTTGCGGCTGTCCGGTAAAAGATGCTTATAGCGATTATACAGATACTCGTAAATCTCCCCAAAAACCTTCTCTGACCGTCGGGAATTGGCATCGCTCAAGGTACTTCGACGGGGAAAGCAAGACATCCCTAAATGATTTATCCGGTGTTCCCAAGCCAGCATTCCACTGACTAACTCCCTGAGAGAGTTGCACTTATTAAAAACTGCATAAAGCATACTTACCAGGTGATTGTAGGTAGTGAAGCGACGACAATACCGATCCGCCTGGTTTTCCCTGGCTATGCGGTCAATGGTGGGTTTGGGGATAAAAGATAATACCTGAGAAAAGATCGGCTGTCCGGTAAAAAAATTACTTTTGTGCATGTCTAAGCTTTGTTTAGGTGGAACTTTACAAAGTTAGACAGGGAGAAGTTTTTCGGAACTTCTCCCTATTTTTTTACCGGGGTTTTACCGGACAGTAGTGATTGCTAATTGTTAATTGATCGAATACCGCCCTGGTCCGTTCAACAACAGGAACACTGAGCTGCACAGCATCATGATCGCGGGAAAGGCTGAGGTGTAGCTGTCGCCGAGGTGAACGCCGATAATGGCGACGATGAAATTGAATGTCATCACCGCTGCGGCCAGGCGTGTTTTGAAGCCGAGTATATAGGCAGCACCGGAAATGAATTGGGCGTATACGGAAGTGATCGCGCAGAGGGTGGGGAATGGGAACCCGTGGTGTTGGAGGAAGTCGCTGAACTCCAGCATGCGCGACCAGGAGAATACGTTGTCTTGCGTTCCGTAGATCAGGTGAAAGCCTACCGGTATGCGAATGAAAAGGATTGCGATGTCCGGGTAAGATTGCGACAAAAGTCTGGCTGATGGTTTCATAGGGTTTTCAAAAGGAAGATGCGAATTAATGTGTATTAAAATACGAAATGATGTCCATTAATCGATTCACCGTGCCCGTTTTTGACAGCATGATGATGATAGGTCTAAAAGCAAGGTTTAGCCGGGGGGGGATATTCACACGGAGATAATTTCTGCCCTTGCGTGCGGAAACAGTGTTTCTCACGGATACAGTAAGCAGTCGCACGCCAGAAATGGAAAGCGGGTCACCGTGAATGCTGCCTAATGGCAG
>QGUT01000065.1 GCA_003242255.1 Bacillota bacterium | reverse complement strand
ATACACCGGCGGTGACACTTAAGGGGCGCTTTTAGCGTATGATTGTCCAGGCAACATAGGCCAGCTAAGGAGTGATATACAAGTCGCCTGTGCTAAAGGATTCTTGTCTTATATAGCGAATAATGACAGTTTCATGGTGGTCGATTTAATTGATCTTCCAATACATGCTCGTAGGGGAATGCTGAAACTGCAAAATAGAATTTCTGAAATTGAGGCGCTTGTGCAAGGAGATCTTTTGGTGCATCCCGGAGAATCTTCCATTACATTTTTGCCAATGGAGGATCTCTATATTGTACCAGAAGAAATTTACAAATATATCGAAGAAAAATACCAAATATTGCAGAGACAGGGTCTAAGCCAGGATGATATTAACAGAGTTATAGGTGGAGAACTAGAAATAAAATTTCAGCAGTTGGTAAAACAATTCGAAACCAAACACAAAACATTACAGAAAAAAGATCTAGAAGGGATTGTCGGATCTAATATAGTAAATTTGACTGAACAAATGATCAGCATTGCGGAAAAAAGGCTGGGTAAAATGGTTGAAAATGCAGTTGGATGGAAAATGCCGGAAGATGAAATAGCGTTTGTGGCCATGTATCTAAGAACAATAACACACCCTGGTGATATCAAAAGGGGGAGAGTAAGAGTTATTGTATTAACTCACGGCAATGTAGCAAAAGCAATGGTTGATGTTGTCAACCGTCTCCTTGGAGTCAATTATGCCGTCGGTATAGGGATGGACCTGGATGAAAAACCGGAGGTAGTTCTTCAAAAAACCATTGATGTTGTAAAAGAAATCGATGAAGGAAAAGGGGTCTTGCTATTAGTAGATATGGGCTCTCTTTTAACTTTAGGCGATATTATAACTCAAAAAACGGGAATACCTACTCGTACCGTTGGACGGGTGGATACAGTAATGGTACTCGAAGCGGTGCGAAAAGCTATTCTCCCTGACACAAATCTGGATGATATAGTAAAAAGTATCGAAAAGCAAGAAGTGGATATAGGTAGATTTGTTACTAATAAAACAGCCAATGAGAAAAATTGCAAATTAATACAATGAAATCATCAAAACAAATTGTTGCAATAGTTGGAACTGTAGACCCCGAAGACAGAGATATTCCTTTCATTCCATTGGAAGAGTTAATCAGTGGAAGAGCAATTAATTATATAAGAAGAATTTTAGATTTGGAGGATACGACGTACAAACCGAATAATAACTATATTGCAATCCAACCATACGTGGATATTTTCAGCAATCATGGCCCATTCTGTTGGGGTAAAGATCCATTAGAAGCCGTTTATCATGCGAAAGTTTTGGAAGAAGTAGCAAAAATGGCAATCTATACGATGGCCATCAACATTAATGTACATGCCATCGATCAAACATTGTTAGATAAACACTTCCTCAGAAAACATGGAAGTAATGCTTACTACGGGCAAAATTAAAATTTCAGATTTAGAAAAACAAATGTAAAGCGGGGAAAAGTTGGCGGTATCGTTCCCCGCCTTTTCTTCTATAAAGCTAATTTTTTTAAATTCATGCATAGAAGCCTTTTCAAAGGCTTTTTTGTTTTTTGAATAAGATTTAGGGCTATATCCGATACTATTTTAAGAGGTGGTGATGATGAAAAAAAACAAAATTTTTTATATAGCCCTTCTTTTAATTTTAACTTTTATAGCAGGATACTTGTTCTTAGCCAGCGGGAAATCGAAAATCCCCAAAAGCGCTAAACTCGTATTAGTTCAGTACGAGAATAAAGATTATTTAACCGGTAAAAATATTATTGAGGAGGGACGATGATGACGGTAAAAGTCATTGAACTAGTTGGAGAATCTAAAAACAGCTGGCAGGAAGCAGTTGAAAACGCAGTTCGGGATGCCAGCAAGACTATAAGAAACATCAGCGGTGTGGAAGTTAGGAACCAAACAGCCAAAGTTCGGGATGGAAAAATCGTTGAATACAAAGCCAATGTGGCTATTGCCTTTAAAGTTGAAGGCAGTAGCGAAGCCTAAATAATAAGGAGAAGCAATATGTCTAAAATTACTCAAGGGCAGAAAGAATATCTTCAATTAGTCAACAGTTTAAAACCAAAACCTCCGTATTTGAAAAATATAATAATGGCCTTTTTGGTCGGCGGATTAATCTGTTTGCTGGGGCAATTTATATTGAATTTTTATGTATCGATAGGTCTGGATATCGAAAAAGAGGCACCCAGTGCTACATCAGCTACCTTAGTATTTCTCGGGTCTTTTCTCACCGGTCTGGGTGTTTACGACCAGATCGGGAAAAGAGCGGGGGCCGGCTCGATAGTGCCGATCACCGGTTTTGCCAATTCGATAGTAGCGCCTGCAATGGAATTCAAAAGCGAAGGCTATGTATTTGGCGTGGCCGCAAAAATGTTCGTGGTGGCAGGTCCTGTTCTCGTCTATGGAATTACCACTTCAGCCTTAATCGGATTGATCTACTACTTTCTAAAATTATGAGGAGGAAAAAATGGCTATAAAAAAACTAGGTGCTCAGACGGTTAAGTTTCAAAACCCTCCCTCGATAATAGGCACTGCCACCGTTGTAGGTCCTGTAGAAGGGAAAGGGCCTTTGAGGGAATATTTTGACCTGATTTTGAGCGATTTTAAGTTTCAAGAAAAAAGTTGGGAAAAAGCCGAAAAAAAAATGTTAAAAGAAGCGGTTGAAATGGCAATTAAAAAAAGCGGCATACCCAGCGATAAAATTGATTATTTCATAGCAGGCGACCTCCTAAATCAAATTATCTCAGCCAGCTTTGCCGCTAGAGAATTGGGGTTTCCCTTTTTAGGAATTTTCGGGGCATGTTCGACTGTAGCCGAAGGTCTGGGAATAGGGGCGATGATCATCGACGGAGGGTACGCAGATCATATCGTGGTGGGCACTTCCAGCCATTTCTGTTCCGCCGAAAGGCAATTCAGATTTCCCCTCGAATTAGGAAATCAACGCCCTCCCACAGCGCAGCGCACCGTAACCGGCGCTGGAGCTGCAGTTCTTTCCAACAAAAATCAAAATCCCAGGATAACTTACGTAACCACGGGAAAAGTGATAGATATGGGTGCCGCAGATCCGAACGACATGGGAAGCGCCATGGCACCGGCTGCAGTGGACACCATCGTGACGCATCTTGAGGATTCCAAGCTCACTCCTGAAGATTACGATTTAATAGTAACGGGAGACTTGGCCAGCGTGGGAAAAGACATAGCCCAAAAATTGTTGCTACAAAGGGGAATAGATATTTCTAACAAATACACCGATTGCGGCCTCATGATCTACAGCCCCGAGCAAGATGTTCACGCCGGCGGAAGCGGATGTGCCTGCGCTGCCGTTGTTACATTTGGATATATTTTGAATGAAATGCAGAAAGGCAAATACAACAGGGTTCTTTTAGTAGCGACGGGAGCTCTGATGAATTCTACTGTAGTCCAGCAAGGTGAGACGATCCCTTGCATCGCCCACGCCATTACAATAGAAAACCTATAGAGTTAGCGGGGGAATTAAAATGCTCGATTACGTAATGGCCTTTTTGGTCGGCGGACTTATTTGTGCTTTGGGACAAATCTTGATGGATTTTACGCCCCTCAACCCGGCCCACGTACTAGTGATTTTTGTAACTTTAGGTGCAATATTGAGCGGGTTAGGGTTGTATCAGCCCTTGGTTGACCTTGCCGGCGCGGGGGCAACAGTTCCGCTGCCTGGTTTTGGGCACACGCTGGTAAAAGGTGTCATAGAGGAAGTTAATAAATCCGGCGCATTGGGGATTCTGACAGGCGGGTTGAAATCGGCGGCAGCTGGGATAACCGCGGCGATAGTTTTCGGTTATATAATGTCTCTAATTTTTAATCCAAAACCTAAATGAGATGGGATATCAACATGTTTCTGGATTTTATAGGTATTTTCCTCACGACTTTAATCGTAAATCCCAGGTATTTCCTCAAGGTCATTTTGGTGGGCTTTATTGCAAACATCATCGATATACTGGCGGCTATAGTTTTTGATTCTCAAGTTACCGAAGTCATATCTGGGGGCATATTCAGTTCCGTAAATTACCTCGGTAACAATATCCTAGTGCCTTATTTTTGTCCATTGATCTTAATCTCGATAGGGCTAGGCTTGAAAAATGGCGAGTCCATAGATTTCTGGCGGTTCATAAATCCGCTGGCCAGCTATAAAAGGCCGTGGCCTATCATCTTTTTAAAGGTAGGTTTAGCCAGGATTCTGGTGCTCTACATCTTTAAAATGGGTAAATAACAGTTGTTTGTTTTCAAAGGCAACTTCGAATGCCTTTTATTTCTTTGTACTTATCCCTTTTATTGGAATTACTGTTATTAATATACAAATTCGGGGAAAAATATTAGAGAAAATAATATAAAAGTTTAAGAAGGGATCAAAATGAGGATAGGTATTCCGAGAGCATTATTTTACTATCTCTACTACCCGTTCTGGAAAACTTTTTTTGAAGCTTTAGGCCACCAAGTGATTTTATCAAACCCCACCAATAAAAAAATATTAAAAGATGGCTTGGAGCTGGCGGTGGACGACGCTTGCTTGCCCGTAAAAGTTTTTCACGGGCACGTAGTGGATCTAAAAGATAAAGTAGATGCGCTTTATATCCCCAGGATAATCAGCATCGAACCAAAAGAGTTCATTTGCCCCAAATTTTTAGGTTTACCGGATATGATAAAAAGCAGTATACCGGATCTACCTCCGATTATAGACTCTGATCTTTCAATATATAAAAACAAAAGGGGCTTCTACGAACACGCAAAATCTATTGGGACTAAACTCGGCCATACCGAAAAACTCACTGCAAGAGCTTTCAGGACGGCCTTGAAAAAATTAAATTCCTACAAAAAGTCACAAATAATTGAGGAACGGCTACCCTTGGATTCGGGACAAAAAAGCTTTTTCGAAGATTACCAATCAAAAAATCAAAACTACGGCGAAAGTGCTTTAAAAGTTCTTCTGCTGGGGCATCCGTACAATATATACGACAATTACATAAGTATGAACATCATTGGAAAATTACAAAGATATGGAGTCAAAGTCATAACGCCTGAAATCATCCCTACTCAAAACTTATCGGCAGGATCGAGGTATCTTAATAAGAAACTATTCTGGACCCTGGGGAAAAACTTAATCGGAAGCGCATACTATTACATGGATGGTGGCCAACCCATCGACGGGATAATCCACCTAGCTTCGTTCGGCTGCGGACCCGATTCGATCGTAGGAGAACTTTTGGAGCGAAAAATCGCCCGTAGTCGGCCGGTTCCTTTTATCAGAATCAACATCGACGAACATTCCGGGGAAGAGGGGTTCAACACTAGGTTGGAAGCTTTCCTGGATTTGATTGAAGGAGGAAGTCGGCGTTGAAAGTTACTTTTCCGCACATGGGAAACCTATACATACCTCTTAAAAGTTTTTTTGAAAGCCTAGGCGTCGAAGTGGTGGTCCCACCCCTTTCCAGCAAAAGAACATTGGAATTAGGGTGCAAATACTCGCCCGAATTCGCCTGCCTCCCGTTTAAAGTTACCCTCGGTAATTTCATAGAAGCCCTGGAGATGGGAGCCGATACTATCGTGATGGCGGGAGGAATAGGCCCCTGCCGCTTCGGCTATTATGCGGAGGTTCAAAGGGAAATCTTGAAAGATTTAGGTTATCGCTTTGAAATGGTCGTGTTGGAGCCCCCGCAGGGCCATGTATGGGATTTGATAAAAAAATTTAAGCACATAACTAGCAATAGGAGCTTTAAAGAAATTTATGTGGCTGGGAAATTAGCCTGGAAAAAGCTCCTAATGGCGGATAGGCTGGACAAATTGGCAAATCGCCTGAGAGCGGTAGAAATGGAAAAAGGAAAAACCGATAGCGTGTATAAAAGGGCATTAAATTTAATAACGGAAGCGAGAACCGAACAGGAGTTAGGGGCTGCAAGGCAGCAAATTGTCAAAGAAATTTCGTCCATAAAAAAAGCTAGTGAGAAAAATTTGCTCAAAGTGGGTCTGGTGGGTGAGATTTATACTCTTTTAGAGCCCTTTGTAAATTTCAATATAGAAAAGCAATTAGGCGAATTGGGAGTTGTAGTTGATCGAAGCATATCCATAAGCCAATGGGTTAGGGAAAATCTCTTACCTTCATTTATGAAGTCAAAAGAACCGGAATTGCTCGCCAAACTTGCGGAACCTTATATTCCGTGTTTTGTAGGAGGGCACGGCAGGGAGTCGGTAGCGCAGATCGTATCTTACGCGAATCAGGGGGTGGACGGGGTAATTCATCTTCTCCCGCTCACCTGCATGCCGGAAATCGTCGCAAAAAGCGTCCTTCCTAAGGTCAGCAAGATCCATTCGATACCGGTGATGACCCTGGTCCTAGACGAACATTCGGCTGAAACGGGATTGAGGACCCGCTTGGAGGCCTTTGTCGACTTGATCCGCGAAAGAAAGGAGGAAAAAGAGCTTGGAGTGCTATCTTGGAATTGACTTGGGTTCTGTCAGCACAAATTTTGCGTTGATAGACAGATACGGAAAAGTCATTAAAAAAATTTACCTGCGAACCGCAGGAAGGCCTATAGAAACCATAAAAAATGGTTTGAAAATGCTCAGAGAAGATTTGGATTCGGACATAGAAATAAAGGGAGTGGGCACCACCGGCAGCGGTAGAAAATTGGCGTCGGTCATAGTAGGAGCGGACGTGGTAAAAAATGAAATCACAGCTCATGCTGTGGCGAGTCTTTCTCAAATTCCCGAAGTCCAGACTATTTTAGAAATTGGGGGGCAGGATTCGAAAATAATAATACTGCGCGACGGAGTAGTTGTGGATTTTGCAATGAACACCGTATGCGCCGCCGGAACCGGTTCTTTTCTCGACCGGCAGGCCCAAAGGCTCGGAATACCCATAGAATTATTCGGCGAAATAGCCTTAAAGTCGAAAAATCCCACCCGGATTGCTGGGCGCTGCGCAGTTTTTGCCGAATCGGACATGATCCACAAACAACAACTGGGGTACAAAGTGGAAGATATCCTAAAAGGGCTGTGCCAGGCGCTTGTCAGAAACTACCTGGCCAACGTGGCGAAGGGGAAAGAAATTAAGCCGCCGGTAGTTTTTCAAGGTGGTGTTGCAGCCAATTCCGGAATAAAGAAGGCTTTTGAAGAAGAGCTAGGTATGGAAGTCCTGGTGCCCGAGCATTACGACGTGATGGGGGCTCTAGGCGCTGCGATCCTTGCAAAGAAGGCCATATCGCAAAACAGACAAAAAAAGACCAATTTTTACGGCTTTGAGGCAGCTTTTAAAGAGCATAGAGCTGAAACTTTTGAATGCGGTGGATGTCCTAACTTGTGCGAGGTAGTGCAAATTTACCAGGGTGACAAATTGATGGCACGATGGGGAGACCGATGCGGAAGGTGGTCGCAGGACGTAGCCGTATAGCGGAAAATTGTATTGCATAAGGTTTTTTTTTATGATATACTATCACCGGTAATTCACACGCTGGAAATATTTCGACGAGGGTGCCAGACGGTCTCGTTGAAAGATGATTCCAGCGGAGGAAAAAACCAAAGGAGGTAAAAAGAATGTCAGTAGTTTCAATGAAGCAATTGCTGGAAGCCGGGGTCCATTTTGGTCACCAGACCAGAAGATGGAACCCCAAAATGAAGGAGTACATCTTTACCGAGAGAAACGGCATCTACATCATCGATCTGCAGAAGACTGTCAAAAAATTGGACGAGGCTTACGAATATGTAAAGAATCTGGCTGCGGAAGGCGGAAAAATTCTTTTTGTGGGCACGAAAAAGCAGGCCCAAGAGTCGATTCAGGAAGAAGCCAAGCGCTGTGAGATGTTTTACGTTAACCAGCGCTGGTTGGGCGGAATGCTGACCAATTTTAAAACCATTAAAAAGCGCATAGAGCGTCTAAAGGAACTGGAGCGCATGGAAGAAGAAGGGCTTTTTGAGGTACTTCCGAAAAAAGAGGTGCTGAACCTTAAGAAAGAAAAAGAGCGCCTGGAGAAATATTTAGGCGGCATCAAGAACATGGCATCCCTGCCGGATGCGCTCTTCGTAGTAGATCCGAGGAAAGAAAAGATAGCCGTTTCAGAGGCTAGGAAGTTAAACATTCCAATCATAGCAATAGTAGATACTAACTGCGATCCTGACGAAATAGATTACGTAATTCCTGGCAACGACGACGCCATTAGAGCTGTTAAATTGATCACCGAAAAGATCGCCGATGCAGTGCTCGAAGGCAAGCAAGGAGTTCAAATG
>QGUT01000235.1 GCA_003242255.1 Bacillota bacterium | reverse complement strand
TTGCTCCAGATAATATTTCATGGTTTTCCAGGCCAGTTCAAAAGTATATTCAAAACACTGAATTAACCCTTAAACTTCAAACTTGTTCAATTGACCCTTTTCAATAAACTCTGTTAGTTGTGCAGTGGCTTTTAGCAAATTAGAGAATCTCTGTCTCCACTTCACATCCTTTTCCACATTCTTCACCGCCTTCTTTTACTCATTTCTACCCACTTTTCCTACGGATCTCGTTTAAATTTTCATTTCCTTTTCAATAAAAGAATTCTTTACTCCCCTCCATTCATCGATCTCTTTTGGTGTATAAACGATCAAATCTACCGGAATTTTAATACCCCGCAGGTACTTTTTTATCTCTTTCACTCTTTCATGCCTGGGTAGAACGCTTTCTTTGATTACAAGAATATCTAAATCACTATCCTCGTCAGGCTCACCATAGGCATACGAACCAAACAATACCACCTTTTCAGGCTGCACATTTTTTACAATTCTTTCGACAACTTCATTGATTTTTTCTTGTGGTATCATAGGCAATCACCGTACCTTCTTAAGCTTTTGGTGAAACCTGTTCTTACAATTTCAAAGAAACTATTTTTAGAAACTCTTCTGGACTGACTGTTTTGACTGCTTGATCCGTAAATCCCTTCTTCTCTCTGGTTATAATATAATCAACACCTTTACGCTTTGCAATCTGAAAGGTGACTGCATCCTCAAAATCCGTAGCTTCCATCTTTAGGGCTCTTAAAATATCCGTTTTGGTAGTACTTACTATATCAACAAGCTTAAAATATTCGGTCAGCATTAACACTCGTTCTTGCTGTGTTCTATATTTTCTCATAATATAATAAATGTCAGTTACTGATGAAGCCGATACATAAGCTTTTATATAGTTATCTTTAATCATGATCAATATTTTATTGACCGTCTCAAAAAATGGTTGCCTGTAAAGCAAAAAATCAAGAGAGATGTTTGTATCAAGTAATACTGTCATATTTATTTAACCTCTCTTTTCTCATGACATCTAAATCAATATCTTCAGTAACCGGTTCACTCTGCTTTATCATCTCTAATAGCCTGCTGTAAGCAATTTCTTTTTCATTTTTTGATACTGATGTAAGTTTTGCAACAGCTTTGCCTTTTCTTAAAATTAGAATATCTTCTTTCTCAGAAAGCCTTATATATTTTCCGACATTATTTTTGAACTCTGTTGAACTAACCTGTATCATATCGCCCACCTCCTTTGGCCTATAATTATTATAGGCTATATTGGCTATTTTGTATACTACTGAACTTGGCTATTTTAAATAAAAATTAAAACCAAACGTTAACGCAAATTTCCAATCAAGCAAAATACGTCAAGCTATGTGTCTTTTTAGACGGTATACCCAGATATACTAAAATACACTTTTAGTGCTTTTTCTACTACCTGCTGGCAATGGAAGCGTATCAAATTCCATAGGCAATCACTCAACCTCAATTACCCGATATTCATCTTTTCCTATGAATATAAGCAGCGCTTGTTTTAAATCTTTTCTGCCTTGCAGGCCTTTGCTCTCACCATATCTCTTGAGCTGCTTCAACCCTTCTTCAATTATCCTGTCTATGCTGTTTCTTTCACCCTTTTTTATATATTTCAACTCGATTAACCACTCGTATTTTACATCCGGTATCCTTGCATCCCTTTCCAGATATATGTCTATATACCCTCCTTCTGTTTCCCTTTCGCTTACCGGCCTGTAAGCCTCGCTTGTTCACAAGGTAGATGATCAAAATCAATTTGATGTACTTTTCGTCGAAATTTATCATATCCCTGTTTGACAAAGTCTTCAGCACGTTCTGGCTTATATATTCTACGTACGGCTTTATCCTTCCTTCATATGCCATCTTCTCTATCGTCTTCCTCAACTCGTTTAGGTCAAGATCTATCCTGTGCTGTTTCTTTAAGTTATTTTCGATATACTCCCACATCATTGCTTTAACTACATAATTGGGTATTTTCAAAAACAACCTCGTCTTTTCCTGCCTTTCTATGGTGAGCAACCCCATATAGAATAACAGCGAAACAAAGTACTCCTCATCATACATTCTGTCAAATGAAAATTTTGTCACTATCTCAGCTACTATCCCCTCATCTTTTATGATTTTTTCTAATAATGACCTGTTCTGCTCATTTCTAGTAAGCCTATTTAACCTTTCATAGTCTGTTTTCATG
>QGUT01000064.1 GCA_003242255.1 Bacillota bacterium | reverse complement strand
CTCCTTTTTAATTTTTTCCTTTGCTTGACTAAAGAGTCCGCAGCAACTCTCATGATCTGCTCAATGGAGCGACTATCGCCCAGCCTCTTTCGAAAGCCTCTACGTTCACGTCCGCGTATTTAGGAGGTACCACTTCCCTTATTACCTGGACGAGGGCCTCTTTTGGCCAGTTCAACGCGCCGGCCAGGACGCCTACCAGCACCATGTTCTGAGCCCGGACCTCGCCGCACTCTTTTGCGATTCCAACAGCGTCGACCACTATGAGCTTCTTAATTCCTTCCTTCAGGCGTTCAACGATGTCGGAGGGATATTCCTCCCTGCCCACCAGCACTGACGCAGGGGGCACTTCAAGGTCATTTACGATGGCAGTGCCCTCCGGCGAAAGATACTCGACGTATCTTGCCGCCTCCAGCTTTTCGAAGGCCAAGAGCACATCGGCCCTGCCCTTTTCAATTAGGGGCGAATAGACCTTACCGCCGTACCTTATCTGGGTTATGACGCTGCCTCCCCGCTGAGCCATACCGTGGACTTCGGACATCTTGACATCGTAGCCCAAGTTTACCAGGGCAGTCGTTATGACCTTTCCGGCGAGAATCGTTCCCTGCCCGCCTACTCCCGAAATGAATATGCTCTTTACTTCCATCACTCATCACCCACCTTTTTGATGGCCCCGAAGGTACATACCTGGGCGCAGACCGAACATCCGGTGCAGCTGAGCGGGTTAATGAAGACCCCGCCGTCCTTTACCTGTAATGCCGGGCAGCCAAGCCGCAGGCAGGCTTTACACTTCCTGCACTTTTCCTCCTTTACGGCGTAAAGCCCGGTAGGACCTTTTCCTTTCAGCAGCGCGCAGGGCCTCCGGGCGATTATCACGCTCGGGCCGTTTTTGCAATTCATGGCGTCTTTGACCGCCTTTTCCACAGCTCTAAGATCGTACGAATCGACTACAGCTACGTTTTCCACGCCGAGGGCCCGGCAGACAGCTTCCAGGGATACCGCGGGGGCCGGTTCCTCCTTTGCATTGTACCCGGTGCCGGGATGGTGCTGGTGACCGGTCATGGCAGTGGTGCTGTTGTCCACGATGATATTTACGGTATTGCTGCGGTTGTAGACGGCGTCCATGAGGGACGTGATTCCCGAATGGAGAAACGTGGAGTCCCCTATGACGGTTATCACAATGTCGTCCTTTCCGCCGGCTTCTAAAGCCTTTTTAAACCCGTGTCCCATGCTTATGCTGGCCCCCATGCAGAGGAGGCTGTCGAGGGATTCCAAGGGCGGGAGCACTCCCAGGCTGTAGCAGCCGATATCGCTGGTCACCACCGCCGCCTTCATCTTTTTAAGCACGTAAAAGACGCCGCGGTGAGGACATCCGGGGCACAGCACCGGCGGCCGGGAAGGCAATTGGGGATAAGGGCTAAAGCCGGCAGCTGACTTTTCCCCCTTCAATTTCTCCCGCAAGATCTCCGGACTCAGTTCGCCGATCTCAGGTATGAGCTCCTTGCCCTTTACCTTAATCCCCATCGCCTTAATCTGGTTTTCCAGGTACGGGTCCAGTTCCTCCACCACGTAGATTTCCTTCACTTTTTCTGCAAAATCGCCGATGAGCTTTTTGGGAAGGGGGAAGGTCATGGAAAGCTTCAGGACGCTGACCTCATCCCCGAAAACTTCTTTTACGTACTGGTAGCAGACGCCGCTCGTAATTATTCCGACTTCCCTATTTTTGCCCCACTCTATCTTGTTGAAGGGGAACTGCTCGCTGTAACGCTCCAGAGCTTCGAGCCTTTCCTTTAAACTCCACCTTCTTTTTTTGGCAAAGGCCGGAATCATGGCGTATTTCGCCGGATTTTTCGAATAAGGCCTCATTTCATGAGGGGCCCTTTTGCCCAGCTCAACGATGCTCCGGCTGTGGGATACGCGGGTAGTGGTCCGCAAAAGCACCGGGGTGTCGAACATCTCGCTCATCTTCAAAGCTTCACCTATGAAGTCCTTGGCCTCTTGGCTGTCGGAAGGCTCAAGCATCGGGATTTTAGCAAAAGGCGCAAAATTTCTGTTGTCCTGCTCGTTCTGCGAGCTGTGCATCCCTGGGTCGTCGGCGGTGACTATCACCAGGCCTCCGTTCACCCCCGTATAGGCTAGGGTAAAGAGGGGATCGGCCGCCACGTTCAAACCCACGTGTTTCATGGAGACGATAGCTCTCGCGCCGGCCATGGAAGCACCCGCCGCAGCTTCCAGAGCCACCTTCTCGTTGGGGGCCCATTCGGCGTAGATTTCCGGGTATTTGGCTATATTTTCTAATATCTCGGTGCTGGGAGTTCCCGGATAGGCCGACGCAAAGCTCACGCCACTTTCGTACGCGCCGCGGGCTATAGCTTCGTTTCCGGTAAGGAACGCTTTTTTCATTGCTTTCACCTCGCCTGAGCATTCTGAGGCAGTATCCCCTTGGGGTTACCGGCAAATGTCGGATTTCGAACATTTTAATATATTATAATTTAATTTGGGTAAAAAGTTAAAACAAAAAATTGGAAATCATAAAAAATACCCCGGCGACGAACCCGGGGAAAATCACAATATCTTGCTCAAAAACTCTCTGGTCCTGGGATTTTGGGGGTTTTCAAAAATTTCTCGCGGAGTGCCTTCTTCCAAAATTTTGCCCTCATCCATGAAGAGGACCCTGTCTCCCACTTCTCTGGCAAACCTCATCTCGTGGGTCACCACCACCATAGTCATCCCATCCGATGCCAGGTCCTTCATGACATCCAGCACTTCCTTTATCATCTCCGGGTCCAGAGCCGAAGTGGGCTCGTCAAAGAGCATGACTTTCGGATTCATGGCAAGGGCCCGGGCTATGGCCACCCGCTGCTTTTGCCCGCCCGAAAGGGAAGAAGGAAAACTTTCCGCTTTATCGGCGAGGCCCACCCTTTCCAGCAATTCCATGGCCTTTTCTCTTGCTTCGCTTGGGGATACGCCCTTCACCTTCATGGGGGCTAGAGTTATATTCTCCACCACCGTCTTGTGGGGGAAGAGGTTGAAGTGCTGAAAAACCATTCCCACGTCTTGCCTTACCTTGTTTATATCCGTCGACGGGTCGAGAAGCGATTTGCCGTCGATTTTTATCTCTCCTCTTGAGGGCCTCTCCAGGAGGTTTAGGCACCTTAAAAAAGTGCTCTTGCCGGAACCGCTGGGACCAATGACCACCACCACTTCTCCCTTTTCTATTTTGGTGGAAATGCCTCTTAACACTTCCAGTTCCCCGAAGTTTTTGTACAGGTCCTTAACTTCAATCACTGGCCGCCAGCCTCCTTTCGACGATGGACATCAGAAACGAAAAAGTGACCGTCATGACAAAATAAAAGGCCGCCGCCGTAAGATAAGGCTCGAATGGCCTGTAGGTGTTTCCGGCCACTATCTGGGCCGCCCGGGTAAGCTCCGGGAAACCTATGGTGGTGGCGAGGGACGAGTCTTTCAAAAGGGTAATGAACTCGTTGCCCAGGGGAGGGATCATCTTTTTGAAAGCCTGGGGCAGGATTATATATCTCATGGCCTGGCCGTAAGTCATTCCCAGAGATCTCGCCGCTTCCATCTGCCCCTTGTCTACGGCGAGGATACCTCCCCTCACTATCTCCGCCACGTAACCACCGCTGTTGATCCCCAGGGCCAGAACGGCAGCCGGAAACTCAGGTATGGTAAACCCCAGAATCTGCGGAAGCCCGAAATAGAATATGAGGAGCTGCACCAGGAGGGGGGTGCCCCTTATTATTTCCACGTAAGCTGTGCACAAAAGCTTCACCGGCAATATTCGGGACATCTTCCCCAATCCCACGAAGGTACCTATCGCGACACCGATTAAAACCGCCAGGACAGCCATTTCCAATGCCGTAAGTGCTCCTCTAAAAAACAAGTGAATGTAAGGTATGACTATCGAAAAGTCCAAACTTTTCAACTGGATTTTCTCCTTTCGCCATCAGGCCTAATTCACAGGTTTATAATCTACAAACCATTTTTTGACCAGGTTATCCAGTTCTCCGCTGTCTTTCAGGTCTTTAATCACTTTGTTTACAACTTCCAGCAGCGTTGTATCTTCTTTCCGCAGCACGACTGCTTTGTCCGCATCGTCCAGCATATCGCCTATGAGCTCCAATTTGTCCTGATTACTGTCGGCGTAAGCCTTAGCCACCGGTAAATCCACGATAACGGCTTCGATGCGCTTGTTCAGAAGGTCCAGCATCGCCGCATCTACGGTGTCGAACTGCTTGAGTTTTGCGCCTTCGATCTGTTTGGCTATTTCTTCTCCGGTAGTGCTGATCTGCACTCCTATGGTCTTGCCCGCCAGGTCCTCCTTGCTCTTTATGCCGCTTCCCTTATAGGTGACGATTTGCTGTCCGCCTTCCATGTAGGGTTCTGAAAAGTTGACGCTCTTTTTCCTTTCCTCGGTAATGGTAAAACCGGCGATACCTATATCCACGGTATTTGCAAGCATGGCCGGAATTATGCTCTTAAAGTCGATATCCTTTATTTCCAATTCGACTCCCAACTCATCGGCTATGGCTTTGGCCAGATCTATGTCAAAACCTACTATTTCATCTTTTCCGTTTGTCATCTGGTGAAACTCAAAGGGCGGATAATCGGCGCTGGTCCCGACCACCAATTTTCCTGCCTTCTTTATCCTTTCAACCGCATCTTCCTGCGCATTCTCCTGAGTATTTGCTGCCTCCTGAGATTGATTTTGGCCGCATCCGGCAGCGATGGCCACCGCAAAAACAAGGATCATCAGTATTGCGAATATTTTTTTCATACCAGTTTCTCCTCCCTTTCTTCGCTTTTACGTATAATTATACATTGTAAAGTATAAATTTTCAATAGCTATTTTAAAAAAATAAAAAGGCCCGGTATACCGGACCTCGGCTTGCTACTTTTTAATTAATTTCTTAATTAATTTCGCTGGCCATACGGTGCTTCCTGAAGCACTCGCTGCAGTATACAGGCCTGTCGTTTCTTGGCTTGAAAGGCACCTTGGTGGGTGCGCCGCAGTCTGCGCAAACTGCATCGTATAGCGTCCTCTGCGCCCTCTTGCCGTCGAATTCCCTCCTGCTGGCCTTTCTAGCTTCCCTGCATTCCTTGCAGCGGCTGGGCTCGTTTTCAAAGCCCTTCTGCGCGTAGAATTCCTGTTCGCCCGCTGTGAAGACGAACTCCTTTCCACAGTCTTTACATACTAATACCTTGTCCTGGAATGCCATTAAAAAAACCCCTCGCTTTGATTTAGATTCTTCCGGCATTCCTTAGCTGACCTGGTTATCCCCTCCAACAGCCGCCTCGGGTTTAACACCCGGAGGGAGTCGCTTCGCCGCGGCAGGCTTCGACTTTCAACCACAGACCTAAGTAATGCCTTATGCTAATTATATACTCTGGAAAGAAAAAAAGCAAGGAAAATTTAATTTTTTTTCATGTTCCTGTAATATCTCATCACTTTTTCCACATATTCCTGAGTTTCTCTAAAAGGAGGAATCCCTCCGTATTTGTCGACGTTGGAAGGGCCGGCGTTGTACGCCGCCAGGGCTCTGACCACATCGCCCCCATAGCGTTCGAGGAGTTTTTTGAGGTAAACGACTCCTCCCAGCACGTTTTCTTCGATGTCGTAAGGATTTACCCCTAGACTTGCCGCTGTCATCGGCATGAGCTGCATTATTCCCACCGCTCCTTTGCTGGAAACGGCGCTCTGCCTGAAATTTGATTCCGCTTTCGCAACCGCAAAGGCCAAATTAGCATCCAGCCCTGCCGCCCTTGCCGCCTGTTCAATCAATTCTTTAACCTTGCCTTCGGGGATATCACTTCCTGCTTTCTTTTCGTCCATCTTCGCTTCGTATTTGTTTAAAGCATCCTCCAGAATCCCTTGAAAACTCTTTTCTTCCTTTGCCTCAAACCTGGCCTTTATCTCTTCTATCCGGGCTATTACCCTCTGAATACCCGTCAGATCGACCATCTTAAATCAGCTCCTTAAAATAGACCGCTATTCCCTTCGATCGATGAAAAATCCTCCGCCGTAATTGGCCGCGCCGAAAGGATCGTCATATTGCCGAGTAACTTTTTTGGCGAAGTTCAAATCGGCTATCCTTCCCTCTATATCGGAATAAAGCTTCCTCGCCAGCCTTGCCGCTTCTTCGTCATGCTTTTTAATCTCTAAAAGTTTTTCCCTCACCTCTTGCTTGAAACTTTCGACACCCTCACCCATGCCGGTCCATTCTTCCTTAATCTTCGCATCCAGTTTCTCGGACCTTTCCATGAGCTGTCTTCTCTTTTCCGCCAGTTCCAGCAGGGCCGAAACGTCCTCGGCCCTTAACGCTTCTTTCATTTTTAGGGTAAGGGCTAAAATCTCATCCAGGTTCTTTATCTTTTCGCTGAACGCTTCCATACAACCGTCTCTCTCCATCCTACTTCTTCGTCCTCATTACCTCGAGGTAAGCTTCCTGCCATGCCTCTTTCAGGCCTGCCAGCAACCCTTCTACCTCTTCCAGCTTGCTCAAATCTTTTTTAATATTCGCTTCTATCAGTTTCTCGTATATAAAATTATAAAGGTTCCTCAAACTTTTGGAAATCTCGAAATTCATATCCAGGCTCATGTTGAGTTCCATTATTATGTCTTCCACCCTTATTATGTAATTGTTGGCATCGGCGTAACTTTTTTCTTCCACGGCTTTTTTGGCAAGCCTTAAGAACTTCAGTGCCCCCTCATAAAGCATCAGCACCAGCCTTTCCGGCGGTGCCGTCATTATCTGATTTTCCTGATACTGCTGGTACGGATTCATTCCCCAAGCCCCCCATTTTTATTATGAACCGGACCCGTAAAGTCCAAACTGACTTGCAAGCCATAAGCTCTGCTGGTTCATGGCCGATATGTATTTTTCCATCTGCGTAAACTGCTTCCAGTAGCGCTCTTCGATCTCCCTGAGTTTTTCTTCCATCGTATCGATTCTTTCGTCTATCTCTCTTATCCTCCGGGCCAGCAAGCTGTTGTCGAAGACCTCAAAGTCCCCTCCACCGGCCTTGTCCGTAATGCTCTTGATCCCGTTTTTTAAAGCGTCGTAAAGGCTTACAGCCACTCCGCTTCCGGTGGAGTCGCTGCCCTGATTGGTAAATAACTTCATCACCGCTTCGAGGTCTTGATTCAGGGCTTCCCGCAATTTTTCTTCGTCGAGGTAGAGCTTCCCCTTTTCGTAATAAGCCCCGCTTTTAATTCCGATGTCCAGGAGCGAATCGTATTCGGCAGGAAGGCCGTTCACCGGCGTATAAAGGATCTGCCTCATCCTGTCCCGTATGGATATAAGGAGTTGATCCGAACGGAGAAGTCCACTCCTGGCCATTTTCTCCCACTTTTCTATCTCATCTTCCGTCATTTCTTTTTTCTGCTCGTCGGTAAGCGGAGGGTAATCCCTGTACCGCTGTTCGGTGAGTTTGCTGTTTATGTATTCTATAGTCTCGTTATAGAGTTCCACGAAGGTTTTAATGGTCTCGACTACACTGTCGATGTCGCGCTCCACATTGAGAGTCGCGCTTTCCCCTTCCCCCATGGCTTTTTTAAGGGCGAAAGTTATGCCGTTAACCGTGAAGGTGTTGGAGGATTTCTCCATAGTTATTCCGTTTATCACGACGACCGCATTTTTACCTGAAGCGGACCCGCTTATTTTAAAAGCTCCGTTTTCTCCGAAGAGATTGCCGCCGCCCTCTTCGCTCACTATGCTTATGCTCGCGCTCGCCCCCGTATTCCTGGTCTTAAACACAATCTTATCGGTTATGGGGTCGTAGTACGCCGAAACGTTCAAATCTTTGTCCGCCGATATTTTGGAAAGGATGGAGTTCAAGGATTCATCGACACTGAAAGTAAAGGTCTTCGATACTCCGTTGGCGGTGACGGTAAATTTAAACTCGGTTAAATCGTTATTTCCTCCGAAAGGATCGTTGGCGAAATTCGCCCTCAGCTGCGCTATGGATTTGGAAGGGTCTATCTGTCTGTAAGTTGCGCCATCTGAAAACCCCAGGGCCGAAAGCAAACCCGGGGAACTCTCTTTTAGAACTATCGTTACCGACTTATCGTAGCTTTCAGCCGGTGCGATGACCAGACTGGAGTTTTGCACGTTTACCGAGATTTTTCCCGCTCCAAAAGCCTTGTCTATTGCATCCTGTAGAGCCTCTTTTAATTCCCCTATATTATAGCTATTCGCCTCTATTTCAACGATCTTTTCGACGCCGTCGACTACCATTATGAATTTGTTGTTATTGGGTTTTACACTTACCGGTCCAGTAATCGCCTCGCCCCTGAGCCCCGATAGGG
>QGUT01000005.1 GCA_003242255.1 Bacillota bacterium | reverse complement strand
AATTTCGGATATCTTTTCCTCGGCCTGAACTTTAAATCGGCCGTCAAATAAAATTTATATTTCGCATCGGGTAGAACGGTAGTGCCTATATCCCTTCCATCCATCACGACCCCACAACTTTGGGCCATTTTTCTCTGGATTTCCACGAGCTTTTTCCTAACCTGCGGGATACTTGCGACTATTGAAACTTTTTCGTCGATGCAGGGTTTCCTTATTTCTTCCGTTACGTCTCGACCATCAAGGTATATTCGGCCATTTTTTATTTCTATCGTGCTTTCTTCGGCCGATTTTATTATCTCTTCTCTGCTAAATTCGCCTCTTTCCAAAACCTTTAACGTAATGGCCCTGTACATGGCCCCTGTATCCACGTACGTGAGGTTTAGCCTTTTGGCCACCATTTTAGCCACCGTGCTTTTCCCGGCCCCCGCCGGTCCGTCAATGGCCACGCTGTACACTTTTTTTCTCCCACCGCTGCTGACTTCCAAGGGGCTCATCTCCTTCTAAGACAAAGCTGCACTTTTCCCCGCCAGGTATCCGGTCGAAAAAGCCGCCTGCAGGTTGTATCCGCCGGTATAACCGTCCACGTCTATAACTTCTCCCGCAAAATAAAGCCCGCTTATTAGCTTTGATTCCATAGTACGCGAATCGATTTCTTTTACAGAAACGCCTCCGCTCGTGACTATGGCTTCTTCTTCCATGCAGCCAACCACTGTGAGCTTAAGTCCCGTCAGGTTCTCGATGATTTTATGCCTTTCCTCCCGAGTCAACTGATTAACCGTTTTTTCAGGATCAATGCCGCATATATCTAAAAAAATCGGGATGAGGCGCTTGGGCAAAAAATCGACTAACCCATTCTTTAACTGCTTTCTGGAGTATTTTTCAAAATCCCTTTGCAACCGTCTTTCTAACATCTCATCATTTAAGGCAGGCTTCAGGTTCAAACTCAAGGTAACCCCTTCATCCAAATGCCTTACGACACTTCTGCTTATCGTGAGTATTATGGGTCCTGAGACACCGTAATGGGTAAAAAGCATTTCTCCAAATTGGGACCCCAATTTCTTCCCCTTGCTGTAAGCAGTGACTTCCACATTTTTTAAAGTTAGTCCCTGCAGGTCCTCCACCCACTCTTCTTTAGTGATGAGGGGCACCAGCGACGGCCGGGGCTCTATTACGGTATGCCCCAGCTTCCTAGCCATATCGTATCCATCACCAGTAGAGCCGGTGGAAGGATAGGACATGCCTCCCGTTGCAACTACCGCTTTCTCACACGGAAAAAACTCCCCTTGATCGTAAAAAACCAGTCCCTTTACAGTTTTATCTTCAACCACGATTTCTCTTACTCTGCTTTTATACCGTACTTCAACTCCTGCCTCCATCAAAGCCCTTTCCAGGGCTTTGACCACATCTTTGGCCCGGTCCGACTTGGGGAAGACCCTTCCACCTCTTTCGACTTTAGTCTCGACCCCTAATCTATTAAAGAACTCGATGAGGTCCCGGTTGGAAAACCTGGACAAAGCCCCGTACAGAAATCTTCCGTTCCCGGGTATATTTTGAATGAATTCGTGGAGTTCCTTTATATTGGTAAGGTTGCACCGGCCTTTTCCGGATATCATTACTTTCACACCAAGGATATTGTTCCGTTCGAATAAGGTCACTTTAGCCCCGTGTACAGCCGCACTATATGCAGCCATGAGCCCTGCTGCTCCTCCACCGACTATAGCTACCCTTTTTGTCATCTTCTAAAAGTCATCTCCATCATTTCTTTACTTTTCGCGCAAAAAGCAGGAGTTGAGTCCTAAGCTCTTCCCCCATTTTAAACAATATTTTTTCTAAGTCTTTGTTGGTGATTATCATCTGCGTAGGCTCGAGGACCTCGATTTTCCTGAACTCTTCCCGCATCACAAACCTTATCATATCTTCTATCGAGTCGGCGTTGATGGTAAAGTATGCCGGGGCGTAAGCTACCTTTTCTCCCAAGTTTTCGTCAAACACCACATAGGGCTCGGGAGTTGTGTCACATTCTTCAAAAGAAATCCCCTGAATGGGAATGTTTCTGAGCAGGGTCACCTGTTCTTCCCGTATGTCCTGGGCCACCTGTTCCACTGGTTTTCCTCCAAATAAAAATTTACCCGGTCTGTGCTCGCCTCTGAAATCCATCCGAACCCTAAATTTTATTTTGCTCTGAACTATCTCGTCTCCCAACTTTACTTTTACCATTACAGGCCCTCCATCATTTCAAAAAAAATCTACCATTTCGTCGAAAGAACCAAACACAATTGCTTTGGTCAAAATTTGCCGGTAATACTTGGTAGCAAGTCCGTCCGTATAGTCCCTCAGTTCGATAGGCGTTTCGTCCAGCACAAACGTCTTTTTCCCGTCTTCTAACACCGCATCCTTCAGGGTTTCCAAATTTATTAAATTACCATATCCGAAAGGAACATTGCATAAGATGACGGCGTCGGATTTATCTATGCAAAATCTGTTTACTTTCGCTCTCTCCTTCGCAATCGGTGAAAAAGGAGGAGCTTCCACCACATCGATCCCCAGGTCGTTTGCCGCTTTCCAGTCCGTATCGCCTACGTTCAAAACTCCAACCGATAATTTATAGCCCTTCCCCTGCAAAAAATAGAGCACTTTTTCGCCTGATCCTCCACCGCAAATGACGTGGATCCCGTGGAAATTTTGGACTTTTTGCTGCTTTTCCACAGGCTGCGGAAAAGTTATCATCGGACGACCGTAAGATCCGGTGCTGATCTTCAAATTGACCTTAAACACTTCCCTAAGATTTTCTTCGGTAAGGACTTCGTGAGGGGAACCTGCCTTAAATATTTTCCCTTTTTTCAATAAAATTAGTTTATCACAAAACAATGAGGCCAGGTTAATGTCGTGAAGTACGGCTATCACAATTATTTTAAGATTTCTGCTCAGGTTCTTCAATAAATCCAGAATTTCCCATTTATAGTTGATATCCAAGTGGGAATCGGGCTCGTCTAACAGAAGAACTTTGGGCTGCTGAGCGAGGGCGCGGGCTATTAAAACCCGCTGTTTTTCGCCCCCGCTCAACTCGCTGATCAATCGATCCTTCATCTCCCAAATCCCCACTGATTTCATCGCATCTTCCACAACGGCAAGATCTTCAGGGCTCTCCCTTTCAAAAGTCCTGAGATACGGATTTCTTCCCATCATCACGATTTCTTCAACGGTAAACCCCAGATTCATCGATGTTTCCTGAGGTACCGTGGCGACGTTCTGGGCAAGAATCTTAGGCGACATATGCTCTATATTTTGCCCACCTATAAAAACCGTGCCTTTTTGAGGTTTAAGCCATCGGTTTATGTTATTGAGCAAAGTAGTCTTACCCGAACCATTCGGCCCTAATATGCCGATAAACTGCCCGGCACTTATTTCCAGGCTGATATCTTCCAGGACTCTCCTGTTTTTGTAACCGTAGACCAAATTCTTTACTTCAAGCTCAGTCATAACTATTTTCACCAAGCTTTTTAACAGATTGTGATCAACGCTTCCCTTAAGATCTTGGCAGCCAGCAGGGAAGTCCTGTCGGAAAAATCGCTCAAAGGCGAAACCTCTACAATATCCATCCCTACTACGTTAAGCTGCTTGAAATGAGAAACTACTTCCAATATTTCCTTTGAACTGCAGCCTCCCGGCTCAGGAGTTCCCGTTCCCGGGGCAAAGGCCGGATCTACCACGTCGATGTCCAAAGTTATATAAACCGGATAGTCTTTTATACGTTCCAGGCTCTCTAGAAATGGACCTTTTACTTCGATCAAATTCAAATTCGTATGTTCTTTTGCATACTCAAACTCTTCTTTTACACCGGACCTTATCCCGTATTGGTAGAGATGTTTATCTTTAATACATTCGCATATCCTGCGCATCACGGTGGCGTGGGAAAGTTTCTCTCCGAAAAAAGTATCCCTCAGGTCCGCATGGGCATCAAAATGCAATACGACGAGCTCCGGATATTTTTGGGCAACTTGTCTTACTATCGGATATGTGACGAGGTGCTCTCCTCCAATAAATACCGGTATTTTCCCATCTCTCAGAATTATACCGGCCGCCTCTTCTATAATTTCGAGACTTTTCGTTACATTTCCAAAAGGTAGGTCCAGATCTCCTGCGTCGTAAAATGCTTTATCCTGAAGGGCGTCCTGCAAGTAAGGGCTGTATTCTTCCAATCCGTAAGAGACTTCCCTTATTTTTTGCGGCCCCATTCGGGTTCCTGGCTTGAAACTCACAGTGAAATCCATTGGGATGCCTACGAGAACTGCTCTGCTCTCGTCGTAGTTCTCTTTGGCTTGGAGAAACTTCCCGTGACTCACCAGTTTCCCAAATCCTCGCATTTTATTCCCTCTTCTACTTTTTTATGATTTCTTTAATGAACGGAGGCAACTGCAAACACGCTCTATGTACTTTCGGCGAGTAGTACTTGGTTTTAAAACCGCATTCCTGCGGAAGGTCCACTTTGTGCGGATCGACCTGCTTGGAGCCCATTACGAAAGTCCACAGGGCCCCCGGATATGTGGGGACGACTGCTGTATACAGAGCTGTGTACGGGAAGATTTCGGAGACACAATTGTAAACTTCTTTTATCAATCCCTCATAGAAGAAAGGTGATTCGGTCTGGGCGACAAAAATCCCTTTTTCGGTCAAAGCATTGAAAATATCCCTGTAGAAATCGCTCCTAAAGAGACCCACAGCGGGCCCCACCGGGTCCGTCGAATCTACGATGATGACGTCGTAATAATTTTTAAATCTTTTGACGTATGCTATGCCATCTTCGCACAAGACCTTCGCCCTCGGATCTTTAAAAGCCACATTTAACTCGGGGAAGAAATTTTTCGATGCCTCGATTACTTTTTCATCTATGTCGACAAGGTGAGCTTCTTTCACGGGGTGTTTCAGCACTTCGCGAAGCGTGCCCCCGTCTCCGCCGCCTATAATTAATACTCTCTCGGGATTGCCGTGGGTAAAGAGCGGCACGTGAGCTATCATTTCGTGGTATACAAACTCATCCTTCATGGTGAGCTGTACCACATCGTCGAGCACCAGCATTCTGCCGAATTCCTCGGTTTCATAGACTGCCAGGTTTTGGAATTTTGTCTTTTCCGTATGTAGGACATTTTTTATTCTGTAGCTCATCTTTATATTTTCAGATTGCATTTCAGAGAACCAAAGTTCCAAACCCTTTCACTCCTTCTGAGGTTATTACTTATATCGGAAAAATTATACCAAATATGAGACAAACATTCAAACAAAACCTCTACTTCCTGCATTTTATATTCCTGAAAAAATCATTTACATCTAACCTCATTAATATGGAAGAAGCAGTCCAAGGCCCTTTAACATCTAACGGCTCGGCGACGGCAAAGCCAAACCTTTCGAAAAAAACTGTGGCGTTTCCGGGATAAGTATATATAGTATTCACACCTCTGCGCTCCGCGAAATTAATCAAAGCTCGCACCAGCCCATCCCCTATACCCCGGCCTCGATATTCCGGCAGCACCGCCACACATTTGAGCATGGCCACGTCCCCGTATATTTCCAATCCTCCGACGGCTATTGCCCTGCTTTCTTCTTCGACCACCATAAAATTGTCTATGTGTTGTTCGATGCCATCCACTTCAAGCTCCACTTTCTGTAAAATGCCTTTTATTACCTCCAGATCACCAGCCCTTGCTTTCCTAAAAACTATCAAAATTTTTCCTCCTCACAGATTTTTTAGGTATCGAATTTCTTCTTCGGTCATATACCTCCAGCCTCCTGGGGGAAGTCCCCGAAGGGCCAGCTCCCCAACGCGGATTCGCTTTAGATCCAAAACCGGATGGCCTATTGCTTCGCACATGCGGCGCACTTGCCTTTTTCGCCCTTCGTGAATTATAATTTCTAGCACGGCAAAATTCTTCCCCTTTTTCAGGACGCGAACCTTTGCCGGAGCCGTCTTGCCCTCTTCCAATAATATTCCGTTCCTTAATCTTCTGAGGTCTTTTTCATCGGGAATGCCCAAAACTTTTGCTATATAGGTCTTATCTATCTGATGTTTTGGATGGGTAAGTTTATATGAAAGCTCACCGTCGTTGGTTATTATGAGCAGTCCTTCCGTATCTTTATCTAAGCGGCCCACCGGAAACACTCTCTCCTTTATGCCGACGAGAAGGTCGATGACCGTGGGTCTGCCGAAAGGATCGGTAACGGTAGTCAAAACTCCTTTCGGCTTGTTCATAAGTATATATACCGGCTTTATTTTTAACCGGCATATTTCCCCATCTACCCGGACTTCATCCACATTCGGGTCAACCTTGGTCCCCAGCTCTTTTACAACCTTTCCGTTGACCTGAACTCTGCCATCTTGAATCAGGGTCTCGCTGGCGCGTCTGGAAGCGATTCCGGCCATTGCCAGGAATTTTTGCAACCGAATTTTCAACTTCATAACACCCTTTGCCAATGATATGTTTAGTATTTATTATTATACGCCGTATCCCATTTTTCCTTCATTCATCGCGAGATTTTTGTGATAAAAAGGGCCGAATCCGTTGATTCGGCCTACAATCTCAAGATCTTTATTATTTCGTCCGGACCATCTTTTAAAATATTCACCACCGGCAATGGCAAGGCTCTTTGCATCTCTTCTTTCAGCAAATTTTCATCTATGTACGCTGGTTCGTAAGTGTTTTTATCGAACATGTATCTCGGATAAAAGGGGTTTACGGTAACAGCTAAAACCGGAACTTTTTTCAAGACTTCGATTCGACCTTTCAAAGCTTTTATCTTATCGATAGTCCCCGCTATCTTTCCAGGGCTTGCGCTCACCAGCAGTTTTATCGGATCATGAAGGAGAATTATCATATCCTTTAAGCCGTCGTCTATAATATCCACGAGTTTTTCCAATGCTGGTTGGGAAACGGCAGCAGGTATATACACTGCCCGGGCATCTTCGGTAATGATTTTCATCAACTCCGGCACCATATCATTGTGGATCAGCGCCGAATAGCGATAATTAGAAATTTGTCCTCTTTTATCGACCACAGCTATTGTATTTACATTCTGCAGCAGCTTTCTATAACTTTCCTCCGCTTCATTAAGGTCCAATATGTCGCAAAGGTGCCTCGTTTCCCGAACCAACTCGGTTATATCGGGATTTCGGGCAGCGCCGGTTGCTATGATCAAGCCTTCCGCCACTGCCATCGGGGCAATTCGGTTGAGTGCTCCATCGACAAAGACCACGTCGCAACCGGTTTTTTCTATCATCACATCCACGACTTTTTTAAGTTCGCCGCTCTTGTTAGGGCCTGCCACCACTACGAGGCCTTCCTTTTTCACCCGGGCAATTATTACATTTCCTAAGGGCGTAAAAATTTGGGTTTCTTTTATGATTTCCAGTTCTGCACTTCCCACATTTATCAGTTTGCTGGCAGTAGCCACAACGTTGCCTGCCTTTAAAAACAACCTCGGCTTTACCAGCCCCGTTATGTTATCGATTTCTTCTCCGTCATAACCTATACTGGTCAAACCTACCTTTATATTCGACCTCCGAGAAATGTGTCTCAGCAGAGTTGATATTGTAGTGGTCTTGCCCGTGTTCTTGGCCGTACCTGCTACGCCGATTGTTCGCACCATTGTTACCTCCAGAATTTAAATATTTTTCACCGTGCCGCGGCCTGCCCTTCCAGGATACGCTCCTTCTTCACGGCTTCCCAGCAATCCTTTATAAAGGGAATCTACAAAACTGCCGTTTTGGACGACCGATTCTAAGGTCTGTTCTATGCCCTCCACTATCTTTCTCGCCCATACCTCCGCTTTTTCGGTGGGAAGTATCTTAGTATGTCCGAAAAATCTAAAGGCCGACTGAGTCGCTCGAAGAGTGTCAACTCGCGCAGCGGCAGAAATGGGTCCACCCGAATAAGCCTCGTCGGCAGAAGCTATAGAAATTCCATCGACTTCCAGCGAAGAAGCTAAAGCGGCGTGCAAGGCCGTGCTCAGCGAGGATTGGACCCTGTCCTCGGTCTGGGTCAAAAATCCTATAGGCGCACCGCACCAGATCGGCGCATTCACTATACTCTTTAAAGCCAGGATCTTGGCCGCATTAAAATCGACGTAGTTGTCTTCCATCTGACCGCTTATCATCACTTCCGGCGAATAGCAGAACAGCGGCTGGAGGATCGGCCGAGCTCCTAATTTCAGTCCCAGCATCGCCACAATCAACATCCCAGCAAAGGCCTTGTGGGCCGGAACTCCACACAATTCTTCGTTAGTGACTACATCGAAGGGCAGCTTGAACCGGGCAGCGTACTTAATCGCAGCTACTGCATCCACAGCGAGCCTTTCGGGGTCGGTACCTCCTCCCAAAGAACCATAAGCTATATTTATTTTCGTCAGATCCGCCCCCACCTTTCCTGCAAGAAATACGGTCTCCGGGGTGTTCAATCCCCTGTGCGCTCTTACCTGCCATAGAGTGGAAGGCATTAGGGCGTCTTTTATCAGCTTCAGGTTTTCATAGGTTATGACGGAACCGTCCTCTTCATGGGTGATGAAACCTTCGTAAAATCCTTCGGTCCGGGCTCCCCAGGAGGGGTCAAAATGGACCACCCCGTCGGCACCCCAGGCTTCGCAGGTTTTGATGTGAGCAATATCCATGAAGGGGCAGCCCGTGCCGTATTGAATAAAAACTACTGGATTGGTCTCAGTGTGCTGCAGGAGCGAAGGCTTCATCTTCGATTTTGTTTTTTCCAAATAGCTCTTTAAGGCATTCAATTCCTCCGAAGTGAGTTGCCTCGTCTTTTCCTTCAGCGCCCCTTTCTCATAATACACTTTGACCAGGTCGTCGCAGAAAGCGGCGTATTCCTTCCTCAACTGCCTGAGCTCTGCTTCATCGCTTGCTTCAAACATCTTCTCGCGGATTTTTGCCCTTTCGATGCCTGGAGTCGTCTTGCCTTTTGCGTATTCTATTATTTCATCGGCAATAGCATTTAATAACTTCTCTATTTTTTTGTTTTTAAAGGCATAATCGTGCTTTTCCGTTAAATCCTTTTTAGTCTTTCTCGCGCCCTTGTCTTCTTTAACATATCTTCTTCCTTCCACAAAAGCTACAGCTTCTTCCACCGTAGTTCCGGGCCCGAAACCCGCATCAAATCCCAACTCTGCGGCCAGTTCCGGTTTAATCGCCATGCCGCCGATACCTATTTTTACCCTTTCCCTCAGGCCGGCGGCTTCAGCCAGATCTATAAAGCTCCCCAGGATTTCGGCTACCCTGTAGCCGAGGGTCCTGCTTATCAGTATGACGTCCACGTTATTGTCTATAGCTGCCTTGACGATTTCTTCGGGGGTGTAATCCGGAGGAAGGAGAATGGTATCGTGCCCTGCCAAATCGAGACCTCTTTTTATCATCTTGAGGCCGATGTCGTGAACCGGATCTAATGGAGCGAGCAGCACTTTTTTCTTCTGAGAGGTCATATATTTTCCTCCTTTTTTTTAATCTTTTTTATTGAAAAGCCAATTGTATCGAGCTCCAGGCTTATATATATAACCTCTTACTCTGACTCTGGCACCCGGCCCGAGATGCTGGACGAAGACAGTGCTGACGTCATTAAATCCCAATTCCTTCATCATTTGCACGGCAAGCTTCTTGGCTTCCTCCTCGCTGTCGCAAACCAAAAAGGTTTCCAGGTCGACAGCATCCATGACTTTTTCCAAAACCTTTGACATTATAACTCCTCCCTCATCTTTGATGAGTAGTAGCTCACACAAAAAGAGCTCTAAAAATTTTTAAAAAGGTTTCTACATGGGTGCATCCTCGCTCTTATACACCATGTTCCAGTACTTGTTGACATCGGCAATGAGGTTTTCTATATGCTTTACCATAGCTTCTTCTGCTTTATCCGGATTCCTTGAAGCTATGGCTTCGTAAATCTTCTCGTGGTCCAGCAATACTTTGCTTTTTACTCTTTTCCTTATATATTCCAAAGCCGGCGATAATTGCCCGTAGTGCCTTATGAGGTCCATAGCTGCATCCAGGACCCTATTTTTGGCTGCTTGAGCTATCAGCTTGTGAAATTTTATATCATCTTCTGCAATTGAAATTCCTTTTTCCACGTGAATCCGTTGGGATTTAATTACTTCTTCCATTTCACCGAGTTCCTTTTGCGTGATGTTCTCAGCAGCCAGTCTTGCCAATTGGCTCTCTATGACTTTTCGCGCAATCAATATATCGATGAAATTTTTCCTGCCTGTAGCTTTAATGGCATTTATCAATTCATTGCCGTAATGGTTTATCTGTCGATCGTGCTCCAATTCTCTTAATTTTTCGACGCCGTAAGAGGTCAAAACTCGCCCTTTAAAACCCACTCTCTCGGTATAACCTTCGGCGTCCATTTCTCTTAATATTCTCCCAACGGTAGCTTCGCTTATGTCATAACCTTTCAGTTTTAACTCTTCACGGACAAAACCCGATCCTACCGGGGCCGGTGAATTTGAGATGGCCTTGAGAACGTGATACAGTAAATGCTTTCTTTCTGAAGCCATAGTCTCCTCCTAATAGCCAACAAATATTGTCCCTTTAATTATACAATATTTCGCCGGCTCAAAGAATTATTATATTAGACGAAAAGGGGCTTTAACGCCCCTTTTCGTATTGTTGCTTATACGATCTTTTGATTGAAGAAATTCAACATGCCCGCCTTTTCGACTCTTTCTCTTATCTCATTTACATCGGTTGTGTAAAGGCCCAACTTTTTCATTCTCTCAAAGTAGACCGACCCCGAAAAAGTATATTTCTTCGAAATTCCTTCTTCCGTCTTCATCTGTTCGTTTACGTAGGCTATGGCATCGCCAACGGCCAATTCGGTCGGAATCGCCACTAACTCGGCTCCTACTGCGTACCTTACCGCGTTTGCGCCGGCCAGGGTCCCCGTGCAGATGGCTTCGGTGTGCCCTACCAGGGGGCCGGCTTTTTCGCCTCCGCAGAACAGATTTTCTACTCCAATAACTTTAAGGTAGTTGTCCCTCGGAGACATGGCCATGTATCTCATGGAATTGCCCAAGTTTCCAGCGTATGGATCTTCGAAGCGGGCATTTTCGAATCCGGGAATCCTCCTCAACTGTTCTAGCGGAAAATAAGGCGACATCAATTTTGCATGGCCCGTGTCGAGCAATACCACATTTTCCACAAATTCCTTTAATGCGTATTGCTGACACGCTTTCTTGGTAAGGATGTTCTCATCTTCTCTAACTTCAGGGGGAACCGGGATGACAGCAACGCCGGTGTTATTAAGCTTCTCTACAATTTCTTCCGAGAGAGAATCTTTATTCAGCTTGCAAGAACCGCTCATCGCTCCATAAGTTCCGTCAGCTTTTTTCGCCATCATTTCTTTTACTCCAGCTTTCGCTGCTATGCTCACGCGCCCACCGTAGCTGGGACATCTCAAAATGCACATGGCGCACCCGTTTCCGTATTTGGTGCAATTGTTTTGAGGCCCAGCGGTTCCGGTGCATTCGACGAAAACGTCGCCGGAAAATACTTCATCATTATCGGTGATAACTGCTTTAATTTTGTTCCCTTCCATTTCTACGTCTCTCACTCGGCTCATCGTGTGAATCTCGACACCGGCTCCCAGGAGAACCTTTTTTACTGCCGGTTCGACTTTTGCTACGTCATAAAGGGTGGCATGTTTATGTCCGGGAAATTCTACATTTCTATGTCTTGCCACTTTATCCGTAACTTCAAATAATTCCCCCGCTCCCATGGCAATCATTTCTTCGGTAGCAGTGAAACGGCCGTTGTTGCGCATTATTCCGCCTACTAAACCAGTTCCTAATAACATATCAGTCCTTTCGAGCAAAACAACTTCCGCACCGGCCTTTCTAGCGGCAATGGCCGCAGCACATCCCGACCATCCGCCGCCTATCACTATTACTCTCGGCATCTTTTAACCCCCTAAGAAGTTTTACTTAATTTTAATCAATATAACCACTGTACTTGGCCACAATTTCGATCAACTTGACGAGGGCCCTTACTGCCAATCTCGCCCTCTCTTCTATTATCTGGCCGTTCTCGTCGGTGGTGCCTAATCCCGGTGAAATCATAATGTTGGCATCGTAAGCTACCGTCGGAATTACGCCCATCTGGGCCATTCCGCTCTGGAATATATTCGTGCCGGCATACATATCTTCGATGGTAAACACCGGCAAGCCTAATTCTTCTCCGTTCCAGGTGTTTTCGTAGTTTACTTCTATCGCACGGCTGTTGTAGGACTTGGTTATTATCAAACCCTTCTTTATCTTCGGATGGATGTTGTCGAATTCTTCTTTTACTATTTCATAGAGATCGTCCACGGGCTTTGTTAGTTCTTCGGGGTTTTCCCTCAGTTCTTTCAACGCGGCGATTACACCCAGCAGCGCTTCTTTGCCAGGGTCATTGGTTACATAGGCTGCCTTTCCGTAAGACGCTGTGGTGCCGTACCTATCTCCATGGTACCCTAAGGCTCTCCGTATGGGAACCATGAACTCCTCTTTTCCGATTATAAGACCCGCGGTGGCAGATTCGCTGGCTTTGTCCATGCTGTAAATGATGACATCGGCGCCGCTCTTTCTTATGTCATGGCCTATAAACGGCACTCCCCACGCGTTATCCAAAACGTATGGCACGTCAAATTCGTGGGCAATTTCCGCCAGCCTCTTTTGGAGCACAGGCGTTCCGTCGGCATCCTTTACGCCGTATCCATAACCCGGCGTATCGTAAGCCAGAGAAGTTATACCGGCCAACATATCGGCTTCTCTCTGGGCCACTTCCCTTATCTTTTTGGCCGAAGCTTCGGGATCCACTTTGGTCAATAAGATCGCCGGATGGTATTTAATTCCGTGCACCGAATAATCGGCGCCCACCAGTGGCACGATGTGAGTGCTCAAATTGTTTTGCCTTTTGCCGTAGAAACCAAGTTCGCCGGCAGTGCAGCCGCGGTCTGCCAAAATATCCTTGAAGCGCGGCGGGAAGGGCCTTCCATAGCCTCCATGATGATGCAGGTGCTTTTCATAGGGAATGATGTAGCGGCTGAGGTAGTTGTCGCCTCTGCCCTGCATCGGTGGGCTGAACAGCACATCAAAGGTCACCCACAAACCGGCTTCGCAAGTGTTAATGGGAGCTGCGTCGTATTCATCGCCGTACACATCCTTGACGATGGCCCTGATTTCATCCACCAGTTTGGCCAGAGGAATGACCTCGGTGCTTCCTTTGTCTATCGCTTCCCTCACTTTTTTGGTCAGGGGCGACGGACAGCCGGATATGGCTCCAGTAAGGCCGAATTTTCCCCTCAACTCAGCGGGAATGCCGATTTCATCGGCAGCCTTCCGGGCCTCCGCATAGATGTTGGGGATATTGGCCTGAAGGTGTCTATACATCTCGAACTTCTTGGTGAACTTAGGCATTCTTTAACCCTCCTCACTAAATTTATAGAATTAGGCGGCAAATTACCGCTTTACTCTCTCCTTTAAATTTGCTATCCTATGACAATCTCTGAATCGAGTTCTATTCCCATCTCGTTTCCAGTCACGAGCCCCGGCGCGTTTACCACTATGTTGTAGTGATTGGGCATGTGCGTCTCATCATAACCGGCTATCTTGCCTATTACTTTGCCGTTAATCTTCACCTCATCGCCCACTACTATAACTGCGCTTTCCTTTACTTCGAAAAAGCCCACGTAAGCGATTCGGTTCACCACGTCTCCGGGGCCTCTCTGTTCGTCGGTGATAATAAGTTCGTGCACTTCTCCGACTCTGATGCCTCTTGACGGCTGAACTATTAATTTTAACCCCCTTTGTTCGTACTTTCCATCCAGGACCACAATTATTTTCCCTTTTAACGGTTTTTTCTTAACGTAAGGGTTGAGGCCTTTGAACATGCCTGTTTTATAAGGATCACTCATAGTCACTCGCCCCTCATCACTGATGAGTTGTTCTACATTAAAAAATTTCGACATAGAAATTGAAAATCCTTCTTGATCGATAAATTTTATAAAAAAAAATTTATCTGTATCCGAACATCCACATCTTTATCATTTTGTAGAAATTATCGAAAAGGGACTTTTTCCTTATGTCCTGGATGGACACTAGGGGGGCGCTGCAGACGTAGGTGGAATCTATAAATATTTGAATTTCTCCCAAAACCTGGCCTTTGTAAACCGGTGCTTCCGTAAAAGGAGGGACGCTGATTTTAATTTGAACTTTTTCTTTTTCTCTTAACGGCAAGGCTATATCCTTCTCAGCTACTACCACTGCTTTTTTCGCTACGCCATCTTTTACAGGGACGGCAGCGTAAACGTTTCCTTCTGTTACTAGTTGTTTTAATTCGTAATTATCAAACCCGTAATTTAAGAGTTTTAGAGATGTCGAAAAATGGTCTCGGGCGCCTAATACCACCGAAATTAGCCTAAACCCGTTTTTTTGCGCAGTAGCTACGAGACATCGCCCCGCTTTTCCGGTATAACCGGTTTTGATGCCGTCTACATTCTCGGAAATCCTCAGCAAGCGGTTGGTGTTGTATATGTGCCTCGTAAATTTCCCTTCGTTAATGATTTTTTCTTTAGTACCTACGATTTCTCTAAATTTAGGGATACTGAAGGCATATTTGGCGATCAAGGCCAAATCTCTGGCAGTTGTGTAATGGCCATCCTCATCGAGGCCGTGGGGGTTTTTATAGCTGGTGTTTAGAGCTCCGATTTCACGAGCTTTTCGATTCATCATTTCGACAAAAGTATCCACATCTCCGCCTATATGTTCGGCGATAGCCACTGCAGCATCGTTTCCCGAACAAAGCAGTAACCCGTATAACATGCTCTCGAGGGACATGGTTTCCCCAGCGACGAGATGAAAGGAAGAACCTCCCATTGACGCCGCCTTAGGGCTGACTTTAACTTGCGAGGACAAATCTCCGTTTTCCAAGGCAACTATAGCAGTCATAATTTTTGTAGTACTCGCCATCGGCAAAGATATTTCGGAATTTTTTTCTATTAAAATTCTTCCGGTAATTTCATCCATTAACAGGTAGGCCCGGGCGTCTATGCTGAAATTTGTTTCTTCGGCCTTTGCCGAAGCGGTCCCCGCGAGCAAGGCGCATATTAAAAATAATGCTAGGACAATTTTAGCCGTTTTTTTACACATAAAAACCCCTCCAGCTAAGGATTAGTTTTTGTAAAAAAAATGTCTGAGATTCTTAAAAAAGCTGGAGGGTTTTACAGGAAATAGAAACGTATTTAACTGTTATTTTCGTATAAAATATTGCATCCGAATTCTTTCGCTATTTTTTCTGCCTCCCTCAGATCTTCCTCGCTTCCTATCGACCATCCTCCTTTGTAAATGCCGTTTACATAAATTTCAACTTTATCTTTTTTAAATATCATCAGCTTTTCCTGCCTCTGCTTCATTTGAGTCACCTGGCGCATAATTGCTTCTTCCGGATCTATCTCCATCACTTTTAAAGCTATCAATAGGCACGAAAATGCATCCTCCAATTCGCGCTTGGCTTTTGCGATTTCACCCCTCAATAAGGCTTTTAAAGACTCGGCCACCTCTTCGTTGAGATGGCTAATAGCTTCCTTAGGATCGGCAGTCTTGTATTTTCTATTTTCCCAAATCACTTCCATTGCTTTTTTTAAATCCATATTTGACTCCTCTCCCAAAAAAGTTTTCCAATAATACATTCATTATTTTATCAAAAAAATAATGGTCCAGTCTATTTGGGCTGAACCACTATCGGCTCGGGTGTCCTTTTTAAAGTAGTTCTCAATTGCTCCAAGATTTGAGGAGCTAAGTCTATGACTCTCTCCCACATGGCGTTTTGATGAACCGGCAACAGCCTTATTTGCCCTTGCCCTACGACCATAAAAGCTACAGGTTGAATGGAAATACCTCCGCCGCTTCCTCCGCCAAAAGGTATTTTCTTCGTTTCCTCGCCCTTATCCCCTCTGTCCTTCTCCTGACCACCTTTACCGCAAAATTCGCTACCGCCGGCCGCAAACCCAAAGGTTACTCTCGATACCGGGATGATCACCGTGCCGTCGGGAGCTTCAACGGCATCTCCAATTATCGTGTTGACATTTACCATCTCTTTTATGCTCTCCATCGCCGTTCTCATCAGGTTTTCGATAGGATGTCCGTCCATTTTCCTTCGCTCCTTCTGTTTTTTTGAGGTAATCTCGCGATAATAATATGGCCGATTCTCGTGCTCATTATACTTTCAAAATGGAGTTCCAACGGCCGATACCCGGAAAAATCAGGCTTCAAATCCACGCAAAAAACAGGGTCATCCTGGTCGAAAAAAAGACTCAAAATTCCGGAAGCAAAAACCGCGATGTTCCACATCAAGCCCGCTGCTATGCCTGTCAAAAAAGGGTCATCAAAACCGTATTTAAAATAAATGGAGATTCTCTCCACCGCCACCGATTTTAAAAACATCGGCTGCCAGCCTAAATTTCCACTGCCGCCAAAGGGATTATCGAATTTTACTTTTTTAATAGTATGTCCTGCCACCTTTACTTTCAGGACAAGTCCCCATTCTTTTTCCGCTTTAATGTAAAAAATCAAGTAAATTTTTACTGGAATGAGGGCAATTAATAAAATAACAAGAATAAGGACCAATAAAATGATCACGCTTATCCCCTATTCATCAAATTTTATATCCGCAAGTTCTTCAATGGAACTCAAGCCAAAATACTCCAAGCATTCCTGCGTCGTGCCGTACAAAATCGGCCGGCCTGGTGCATCCAACCTTCCGACTTCGCAAATCAGGTTTCTTTCCATCAAACTGTTCAGCGTTTTTTCTACGTTCACACCCCTTATAGATTCTATCTCGGCTTTGGTTACAGGTTGTTTAAACATGATTATAGCTAAAGTTTCCAAAGCTGCCTTAGAAAGCTGGTTCCTGTTTTGAGGCTTCAATAATTTTTCTATGTAAGGGTAGACCTCAGCTTTTGTGGTAAGTCTTATTCTCTCTCCGACCCTTGATATCATGATTCCTCTATTTTGCGAATTATATTCCTGCTTCATTTCCTCGACGAGGGACAAAAGTTCCTCTTCCGAAATTTCCAGGACCTTAGAAAGATCTTTGAATTCCACGGAATCACCCGCTGCAAATAATATGCCTTCAAGAATTCCTTTAGCTGCTTCCCTGTCCAATTTTTAACTTACCTCCTTCAATGTCACCGTAATTTCCCCAAATGACTGTTCCTGATATACCTTTATCCTGTTCAACTTGATGAGTTCGAGTATGGCGAGAAAAGTCATTATAATTTCCAATTTGCTAAAATTCTCTTTAAAAAACTCTCTGAAACCCATCTTTTTTCGCTTCAATATTGTTTTATATACGTGCCTTATCCTGATTCTAAGCGGCAAGGGATCTTTTAAAATCGTCCTTGAGCTTTGTCCCTCTTCTACAGCGCCTTTTTTTATGATGCGGGCGAAAATCGAAATGAGATCGTCCAAATCGACTTCGGAAATAGAAATCCCACCTTCGTACAAAAAGGGCAGATCTTCGGGCCTGCGTTTAAAGATTTTACTCTGCCCCTCTTCTTTCTCCTTCAAAACTTCGGCTATCATCTTAAACCTTTTATATTCTATTAATTTTTCAACCAATTCCATTCTGGGGTCCTCTTTATCCAAGGCGGTACATATCTCTTCTCGAGCATCCTCCGTTCTTTCCTTAGGAAGCAGCATCCTGGATTTTATGCTTAGCAGCGTCGCAGCCATCAGCAAAAACTCGCTGGCCATATCTATATCCAGCTCGTCCAGCCCTTCCAGGTAACTCAAGTACTGGTCGGTCAGCTCCGAAATGGGTATGTCGTAGATGTTTATTTGATTTTTCTCTATAAGATGAAGAAGAAGGTCCAGCGGACCTTCAAAAGCCTCTAGCTTAACATTCAGCGCCACGAATCCTTCACCCTTTTAAATTCTATAAATTCAAAAATATATCGCTCAATCTATCTAAAACACGCAAAAATAGATATATGAGTGGATCGAGGACTACATCTATCACATCAAAATAGACTATCAATATAAGGATAAAAGGCCCGTAAGTTTCTAAAAAAGAAAGTTTATTGCTCATTTTCCACGGCAAAAGGCCGGTCACAATCTTGTAACCGTCGAGAGGGGCTATAGGAATTAGATTAAAAGCTGCCAGGATCAAATTGTAAGAAAACAGCACTTCCAAAAATGCGGCCAATAGTCCACCGAACAAATTTAATTTTAAAATCACCAGTGTGATGAAGGCCATCAAGAAATTCGTCATAGGCCCTGCGAGAGATGTCAGCACAATGCCGTTTTTGCTGGAATAGTATCTCGGGTCTATCATTACCGGTCTTGCCCAACCGAACTTAAACAGCCACAACATGAGCAATCCGACTGGATCAAGGTGAGCCAGCGGATTTAAAGTCAACCTCCCTGTCCATTTGGGAGTGGGATCTCCCAATGCATAAGAAACTCTAGCGTGGGCGTACTCGTGGAAAGTTATTGCTATCAAAAGTGCCGGAATCCTGAGTAGCATTTCAGGACCTGAAAAATAGGGCATTCCTGACATCCTTTCGTACAAATTTTTGCCAATAAGCATTATATCATTTTTGTAGCTACAAAAAAAGTGCGTCCAGGCGCACTCTCAAAATGCATGGGATACAGCTTTTCTTTTTGGTCCCAACACTTCATTTTTTAAAAGGTCATCATAAGTTTCTCTTTTGACTACAAGCCGCGGAACGCCGTCTCTAACGAAAACTACAGCAGGACGCGGCAGCATATTGTAATTGCTCGCCATCGAATAATGATAGGCGCCGGTCGACAAAACCGCCAAAACATCACCGCTCTCTACTTCTGGGAGTTCCAGGTCCCAGATCAACATATCCCCTGATTCGCAGCATTTCCCCGCAATTGATACAACCTCTTTAACCGGTTGGTTTGCTTTATTGGCTATGATGGCGGTATATTTTGCACCGTATAGTGCGGGCCTTATGTTGTCGCTCATTCCTCCATCCACGCAGACGTATTTCCTCACGTTTGGAATATCCTTTATCGCACCGATCGTATAAAGGGTCACCCCAGCCGGTCCCACGATAGCCCTGCCGGGCTCTACCATAATCCTTGGTAGCGCCAGATTTAATCGCTTCGCCTCTTTTTTTACCGTTTCCACCAGAGCTTTAAAATATTCTTTCGGAGGAAGGGGCCTATCCTCTTCGGTGTATTTTATGCCGAATCCTCCCCCGAAATCGAGTTGAGATGTTTCTAAGCCATATCTCACTTTTACCGAACTTGCAAAGCTCATCATAACCTCTGCAGCCAAAGCAAACGGTTCGGTTTCGAATATCTGGGAGCCAATGTGACAGTGGAAGCCGACCAACTTTACACCTTTGACGCTTAAAGCCCTTTCTACCGCCGCCATGGCCATTCCGTTTTCTATACAAAAGCCGAATTTAGAGTCAATTTGACCTGTCTTTATATACTCGTGAGTATGGGCTTCAATTCCAGGCGTTATGCGAAGCAATACATTTACCTTTCTTTTCAGTTTTCGCGTAAGGCTGCTTAGCAGTTCCATTTCATGGAAATTATCCACTACGATATGTCCCACACCGAGTTCCAAAGCCATCTTCAATTCATCGTAGGACTTGTTGTTGCCGTGAAAATACACCCTATCCATTGGAAAATTTGCTCTTACCGCAGTGTATAGTTCTCCTCCCGAAACCACATCGAGAAACAGGCCTTCTTCTTCTATTATCCTGCACATAGCCATGGTGATGAACGCTTTTGCTGCGTAAATCACACCGCTTTCCGGATATATTCTAGAAAGTTCATCTCTATAGACCCTGCAATTTTCCCTGACCAGCGATTCATCAAAAACGTAAAGGGGCGTTCCGTATTCTTTCGCCAGTTGGACCGCGTCGCAGCCACCTATTTCAAGATGACCCTTCTCATTTACCGTCAAATTCTTGTGTAGCATTTATTTTCTCCTCTCGTAAAATATTCCTACAACATGACCAATTAAAAAAAAATTACAGCTGCAGATATTTGCCAGCTGTTTTTCTCCCGGGCAAATACCTCCTCTCCCCCCACAGCTATGAAGTAGCGCTCCACCAAAAAACCTGGGGCAGTTTTTTGGTGACAGTCCTATACCTGTTCGGCATAGGCCCAGCGCAATCCTACGAGAATAGGATTGCACTTCGGCGACAATCCCTTTCCTCCTGCATCATCGGCTTCTCGCACCTTTGCAGGAGTACTCTTGATGTGTCGCGCCTCTACCTCAACTCATTGCGAGATGAGGTATCGTTTATTTCGTTTTGTATAATTATAGCACAGGCAGGGGCCATGTCAACCGATTTAAAAAATAATTTTATTGTTTATCAATTTTTTCTAAAAAAGTCAAGAGCATAGATTTTAGCAAAGATGCAGCAGGGACCGCAAAGATCAGTCCCCACAGGCCGAAAAAAGTGCCACCTACCAATAATGAAAAAATCACCGTCACCGGATGCAATCCCAGATTCTCGCCCATTATGTGGGGAGATATTATCCCGCTTTCTATCTGCTGGATCAAAGCAAAAACGGCCACTATCCAAAATATCTTGTTCGGATATTTAAGCAGGGCTATAGCTATAGCGGGAAGGGCCCCTATGATCGGCCCGAAATAGGGGATGATATTGGTTACAGCCGAAAGGATTCCTATTAAAAGCGCATAATCGATTCCCAATAAGTAGAGCGCCGCAGTGGTCAGTATGCCAACGATAAAGCTCACGATGAGCTGGCCCCTTATATATCGTCCCAAAGCTGAATCTATTCTTCGCATCCAGTGCAAAAGGCCATCGCGGTAAGCACCTGGTACGTACATAACCGCGTTTTTCTTAAGCTCATCCAGATCCTTTAAAATGTAAAAACCGATTATGGGGCCCAGTACGAAGCTCAGCAAACCTGAGAAAAAACCCGGCAGCTTATTTGTCAAATTCTGGAGAATACTTATCAATTTGTTTTCTAATTGTATTATATTCCGATCTATAACTTCCTGTATCCCCACCGGCAGGTTGTCCCTGTAGCTTTCTTTAAAAGTGCCGAAAAAGTTTTGCACCTCCTGGGCATAAAGGGGGATGCTCTCTATCAATTTGTTCAATTCCGATATGGTTACCGGTACTATGCAAAACATGGCCACCGCCACCGAACAAATCAGGATAAAATATATCAAAGCGACCGCTACTTTCCTTTTAAAGCCCTTATTGGTTAGATAAACCACAACGGGGTTGAGCAGGTACGCTGTGAGCACCCCGATGCCGCACGGAAGCAACACGCTGTAAATTTTGGCCCTTATCTTATACAGGAGAAAGGCAGAAAAGCCCAAAATTATAAATAAAAAAAGCCGGTACAGAAACTGCCGGTCTAAAATGTACCTTAAATTCATTTTACACCACTCTTTTTCGCCTTTCTGAGCCCCCGCGAAATTTTATAAAGCTTTTTCCCTGCTCTGTAGGCCGTCGAAGGCCCTAAAAAGGCGGTTATAAAACTACCTGCCAAAAAACCTGCAAACATCCCTCCCCAAAAACCCAGCCTCATTAAAACGCACTTCCTCCTTCCGCTGCTTCCCTTTTCTCGTAGAGCAACAAAGTCCCGTCATCCGCCAGTTCGTATATCGTGATTTTGTTGTGGCTTACCGAAAACTCGACATAACAATCCCAGCAAAAGAACTGATTGTTTCCAACCTTACCAGTAGAACTTCCGCCGCACAAAGGGCAGTTCAATTCTTCCACCTTCCTGCAGGTTCTGATGACATTTATATTTTCTCCAAAACTTGCAAAAAATACACCCTTTATTCCAAATGAGCAGTCTCATTAACTTTAATTATGAAAGAACCGTCGCCGCCCACATCGCCGCTGTCGTCCCAGTTTACCACGGTAATCGAGGCATTGCTTATTTTAAATTTCCAGTAATGCTCGGCGCCTAGCTCCAAAATGCTCATCAGAACCGCCCTTATTGGTCCGGCGTGGGTGACCACTAAGACGTCTTCACTTTGGTGTTCTATGACAACCTTTTTCAAAAAATCAACCACCCTTTGGATCAATTCTCTCAAATTTTCACCTTCCGGCGGCCTCGTTTCAAAGGGATCATTTAACCATTTAGAAAATTCTGCGGGGTATTTTTCCTGCAATTCTACATACGAATGTCCTTCCCATTTTCCGAAATTTATCTCTCTCAGGTCTTTTACACAAGCTACGTCGATATTATGGAACTTAGCAATCTCACAGGCAGTTTCACAAGCCCTTTTAAGATCGCTGGAATATATGGCGCTAAATTTTTGCGATTCTAAGGCTTTCGCAACTCTTTTTGCCTGTTCCCTGCCCCTTTCGCTTAAGGGGATGTCTCTTTGGCCCTGATATAGGAAACTTCTATTCCACAGCGTTTCGCCGTGCCTCACCAGAAATATCCTCGCCAAGGCCCTTTCTCCTTTCATAAGTTTTCTAAAATTAAAAAAGTGTATAGAGCCACTATTTCGGTGAATTCGTTGACAGCGCCATAAGTATCCCCGGTCATACCGCCAATTTTCTTTACTATATATAAAGAAAATAAAAGTCCCAATCCAAAGCACAAAATGGCCAGCATTATACCGTGAAGTTTGCCTATTACGTAGGTAAAAATTAAACAAAACACCGTAGGCAGGACCAGCTGTAAAAGCGATTTACCAACTTTAAATGCTTTTCCCAGCCCTTTTTCTCTAACGTAGGGAAATAGCACAACAGGCCAGGTCATGACCCAGCGCGAAATCACCGGAAAAATAAGAATCAGTTTCTGCCTGAGAGGAGCCGGCACAGAAAGGAGAGCTGAGAACTTCAATAAATAAAGGGAGACTATCCCTATCGCGCCGAAAGCGCCCAGACGGCTGTCCTTCATCACTTCAAGCTTTCCGCTTTTATCTTTCCCGCAAAAGAGGCCATCCATCGTATCAGCAAAACCGTCTATGTGGAGCCCGCCCGTGATAACGGTTTCTAAAATCACTATCAGGCCTGCTAATGCAGGATCAGGAAGGTAATTTCGCAAAACGGCGTCGGCTAAAGCTAAAATCACCCCTATTATTGCTCCTACTACCGGAAAATAAGGCAGTGAGCGGACAATATCTTTTTCTTCAAACTTTATGTTAGGAAGCGGTATCCTCGTCAAAAATAAAAGAGCAACATAGAAACCCATTTTTTCACACCCTCGCTATAGTAAATTCAAGATAACTTCCCCCGATATAAGTCCCAGCAAAGCAGTGCATATGCTTAAATTTACGGAAAGTCTTATGTCCTCCAGACTTAAGTCCTTCTTATTTTCACCCATGTAAGGGCAAAAATGGAGTATACCAGAATAAGAATTCCATCCCCCCAATCGAAGGCCCAGAGCTCCCGCAAAGGCCGCCTCGGGAATCCCAGCATTGGGACTTTTATGTTTTCCCGCATCCTTTAGCATGGTCCTTAAAGCGCCTTTGCCATCGAATTTCATCAAAAAGGCAGCTGCCACAATCAAAATACCACCTAATCGGGCCGGAACGTAATTCAAAATATCGTCCATTTTAGCTGAAAACCACCCGAAATTTATGTACCTTTCGTTTCTATAGCCTACCATGGAATCAAGAGTGCTGACTGCTTTGAAAGCCAAAGCAAGGGCAGGACCGCCTATAAAAGCGTAAAAAAGGGGCGAAATTATTCCATCGACGGTATTTTCGGCCACCGTCTCCACCGTAGCCCTGCATATTTCTGCAACGGGAAGTCTCTCGGTATCCCTGCCTACTATACCTCCCAGCCGAATCCTTGCCCTTTTTATATCCCCTCTTTCTAACTCGGACAAGATAGCAAGGGCCTCATCCGCCAGGTTTTTTACGGCAATAGACGTATATACCAGCCATACCGACGACACAAAGCCCAACCAGAAATTAATTTTGTAACACGCCTCTACCAAAGCGGAGGTCACCAAATACACCGTGGGAACAGTAAAAATCCAGAGAGAAACTCCCGCCAATCTGTGCCCTGAAGGTGACTTAAAAAGGCCGTAAAGAATTTTCTCCCAAAAAGTTATCAATCTCCCTATGAGGACCACAGGATGAGTGGGACGAACCGGATCTCCCAACAAAAGATCTAAAACGAAGGCAAAAAGAACGATAATACCATTTCCTGCCATAACAGCTATCCACCTTTTCTCCCGTATAAAATTGACTTCAGTGCCTCGATTAAGGTTTCATTATCCTCCCTACTTTTGACCGCAACCCTGAAATAAGTGTCGTCCAGGAAAGCAAAATCGCCACAAGTCCTAATCATTATTCCTTTCTTGAGAAGCTCCCGCGAAAGGTAACTTGCCGTAAAATTTCCGGTTATTTTAACTAGAATAAAATTGGCAGAGGGTTTAAAAGGTTTGAGCCCATCGAACTCTTTTAACTTGTGCCATAAAAAATTCCTTTCTCTGTCAATGTACTCCCTCGTCCTTTTTATGTACTCTTCATCCTTTAGGACTTCTCTCCCAACGGCCGCTGCAAATGTATTTACGTTCCATGGGTCCTTGAGCTTTTCAATTCGGCTCACTAAATCTCGGTTGGCAATTGCAAATCCCAGGCGCAATCCTGGCAGGGCAAAAAATTTGGTCAAAGAGCGCAATATTATAATATTTGGATAATTAACCGCTTCCCGGCCCAGACTTTCGTGCTCCCCTATGAAGTCTATGAATGCCTCATCCAAAAGCAGGAAAGCGCCTTTCCTTTTCGCCTCTTTCATGAGGGCCCTTATATTTTCTGAACTAACGAGGATGCCCGTAGGATTGTTGGGATTGCACACTATTACCAGCGAACCCAAAGACATTTTTTTTATCAAAAGTTCTTCAAAATCACCGTCCCACATAAATCCGTTCTTTGTCAGGTCCAAAAGCTCCACCTCGATCCCCCGGGCTTTCGCAGACATGGCATATTCGGTAAACGCAGGCGAAGGTATTATGACCTTCGAAGGTCTCAGAGTTTCAAGGGCGAGATTGATGAGTTCCACGGAGCCGTTTCCGGGCAGTACATTTTCTTCGCCTACTCCGTAGTAAGAGGCTGCCGCTTTCTTTAGATCCCGCTGCTCGGGGTCGGGGTAATGTATGATGCTGTCGATATTTTTCTCTATAACCTCCCTCACCGACTCTGGAAAGCCCAGGGGATTGATGTTGGCGCTAAAATCCAGCAGTTTTTCACTGCCCCATCCGATTTCTCTCATAACTTCGTAGATATTGCCGCCGTGACTTCTTTCTTTCAAAAACACCACCACCTGTTCATAATATCCGGGGCCCTCTATTTTCTATCTCCGTCCTTATTAACTTGTAGTCTTTTCCCCAATGCCTCATTACAGCTCTCAAATCCTCGAAGAAGGGTTCGGCAGGTGTGAAGGTTTCTTCAAAGAATAGGCCGACTGCCGAACCGCTGTGGGCCACGTTGACCCCAACGGCCCCGTAATGTTTGCCCAAAGCTATCACTTCACCCAAAAAGGGCTTCTCCAATATTGCCTGGTGTGCCACAGCGCTTTTAACCATAGCCTCTCCGAGCAGCCTGAGATCTTTCTTGACAAAGGCCTGCCTCACCAGATACAGAGCTTCCTCCACCGCAGGTTCCTTTTTTTTATTCAACTCCTCAAGGTCTTTTCTGCTGTTGAAAATTACAGTATCTACTTCTTCTTCAGGGACGACTATATAAACGCTCATGGGAGGAAGCGGCCCGAGACTTTCCCTCCAAGTTCCACGGCGGTGGTCGAAAATCACGCATCCCTCGTACATCACTCCATCGCTCGGCTCTATCGACAGGGCTATTTCCGCCACCAGGTCTGACGATATCTCCCTGTTTAAAGCACTCGCAGCGGCAAAGCAGGCTGCTACAATATCGGCGGTGCTTGAAGAAAGGCCTTTTCCGACCGGTATCTGAGAAGTGAGACTCAGCTTAAAGCCTTTGTCCCAAAAGCCCCAATGATCCAGGAGCTTTCTCACAGCTTTCCAGGCTTTTCTCTTTTCTGCCGGCACGTTTTTTTCTTCTCTTCCTTCGAATATCTCAATTTGCGCCGTGGAATAAAGGGCTACGGGACAGGTCACTAGAAAGTCTCTCCCCTTTATCATACCCTGCACGATTTCGCCACAACTGGCAGGGCATCGAGCTTTTCCAATCAAAATTCTCACTCCTGACCCGTCAATCTATTTTATCTTCAAAGGTATGCCTGATACCATGAAATACACTTCGTCAGAAGCGGCGGCTATTATCTGATTTACTTCGCCCAACAGATCTCTGTAAAATCTCCCCAGAGGGTATTCGGGCACCAGCCCCATTCCTACTTCGTTCGAGACTATGATAACTTTTTGCTTCAGGCTCTTGGCTAATTTTAACATATTTTCAATTTCCTCGATGTACTCTTTTCGCAGATTTTCCCTCTCCGATCCATTCTCCGCATCAATTGAACAAGCCCAGTTTGAAGTCAGCAAGGCCATGCAATCAATCAGGACGGTACGATACTCTTCGTATTTTCCATCATCCTTTATTTGCTGTAAGACTTTAGACAAATACATGGGTTCCTCTAAAGTCTCCCACGTAGAGGGCCTTCTCCCTCTGTGAATTGAAATGCGATGCACCATTTCCTCATCCAGGGCTTGGGCCGTAGCTATGTAAATAACTTTTTCCCCCTCTTTTCCCGCTTTTTTCTCTGCAAAGCGGCTTTTCCCGCTGCGCGCTCCACCTGTGACAAAGATTATCTCCATTTTGTTTCATCTCCTTAAAGTCGGAAATCCCTTTTTGCGTTCCTCATCAAAATATAAAGGAAAAACGGCCCGCCAAAGAGCGCCGTAAGAATACCGACCGGCAACTCGGTGGGAGCTATGACAATTCTGGATACCGTATCAGCCAGCATGAGATAAATGCCTCCAGCTAAAGCCGACATAGGGTACAGCTTCCTGTGGTCGGGGCCGACTATCATCCTCACCACGTGGGGGATTATAAGTCCCACGAAACCTATGACTCCGCTCACCGAGACGGCGGAGGCCGTCAAAAGCGATGCGGCGGCCAGGCTTATTTTTTTCATCAGTTCTATGTCTACCCCTGTGAAAAAAGCAGTGTTCTCTCCCAACTGAAATATGTTGAGAGCCCGAAGGTTGCACAGGCCGACCAGAAAGCCCGCGATGCCATAAGGCAGGTTTATGTATACTTCTTTCCACCCCTGCGATGAAAAACTTCCCAGAAGCCAAAAATAGATTTGATGCAGCTTTTGGTCGCTAAAATACATTAAAAACGACACCAAGGCGGATATGAAGCTGCTCACCGCAACTCCAGACAGCAAAAGGGTATTAGAGTTAGCCCTGCCGGTAATGCCGGCCACTACGTAAACTACTATTACAGTCAGGAGCGAACCGGTAAAGGCAAATAGGGGTATGGGACCCACTCCCAGCAGGCTCATTCCCGAAAAAAGCAATATAGCCAGGGCGGCTCCCAACGATGCGCCCGACGAGGCTCCGATGATATACGGATCGGCAAGGGGATTGCGAAAAATACCCTGGTAGATCACTCCCGCTGCCGAAAGCTCTGCTCCAACGAGAAAGGTCAAAATTATCCGTGGAAGCCTCAATTTTAATATAATGACCTCATGGGACTCGGTCCACGTGGGAGCCACTTTGTCCTTCAAAGCTGGAACTCTGCTCAAAATGATTTTTAAAATATCTGAAGGCGGAACTTTTACCGCCCCTACGCCTAGGGAAAAGAAAGTTCCGAGCAAAGCAAGAACCAACAAAATAAGATATATTCTCGCGATTCTTTTTTTCGCGTCCATCCGAACAAACCTCGTCAATCTTTAAAAATTTCCGGGTGGATTATCTTTGCAAACTCTTCAAGCCCCTCGATCAATCTGGGAGTGGGCCTTTGCACTATATTTTCATCGACGTAATAGATTTTGTCTTCCTTTACAGCTTTGATATCTTCCCAGCCAGGGCGATTTATTATATCTTCTTTCGACTGCTGGCTGCTCCCCATATGGGAAAAGATTATTATGTCAGGATTTTTTTCTATGATCATCTCTTGACTGTATTCGGGATAAGGCTTCGATGCATCGGAGGCTACATTTATGCCGCCGGCCTTTTCGATAAGGTCATGCACGAAGGTGCCGGGCCCCGCAGAAGTTATAGGGGAGGGCCATAGTTCGTAAAAAACCTTAGGCCTTTGGTCTTCAGGTATTGAAGAAACTTTTTCTTCAATGGCTTTCATCCTGGCCTCCAGGCTGTCGACAAGTTCTTTGGCACTGTCTTCCCTATTTGTAACTTTTCCTACTAACAGCAGCGCATCAAAGACCTCTTCAATGGTTTTGGGATTCAATACCAGAACTGGAATATTCAGTTCTTCCAGCATTCTCACCGGCTGCTCGTGCATAATTGTAGCTAAAACCAAATCCGGCTTTAACGATAAAACCTTTTCCATATTGGGGTCCGAAAATCCTCCGACTTTTTCCTTTTGTTTTGCTTCTTCTGGATAATCGCAAAAATCTGTAACTCCGACTACCTTATCGCCCAGACCTAAGGCAAAGAGGATTTCGGTGTTACTGGGAGCGATAGAAATTATGCGCTCGGGTTCTTTCTCTATTACCACCTCCCGATCCATTTGATCCTTTACCGTCAACGGATACGAACCGCCAGCGCTTTCGTTATCCTCGCTTTTAGAATCCGAATTGCAGGACGTCAAAGTAACAGCGATCGCAAAAGTTAGGATAACGACGAGCACTTTGAAAAAGTATGAATTCCGCTTCACATCAATACCCCCCTGAAATTTATTTGATTTGTTAAAAAATTAATCCCGGCCTTACAGAGCCGGGATTAATTTCCGCAAATTCAGTACTCCCCCTTTCCTCCGAAGGCTTCGTACGCAAATCCAACAGGCAGGTCTCCTGGCTTCCGGTTCATCTTCCCTGCGCCTTCCCGGAACTTGCATTCCAGTGGCCTTGCAGTTCATCCCCGGTTACAGTGGCGGGACCGCTCAGGATTCTCACCTGATTCCCTTTTAATCCAAAATGGAACCTGTCGGCAGCTATTTACTTTTTTTTTGATTTATTTAATTTCGGATATAATTTTACCCACCATTTCCCTTATTTCCTCGGGATTCTCCATTTCCAGAGCTCTATTCGCAATTTCCTTAGCCTGTTCATAGGTCAGGGATCTGATCACTTTCTTTACCTGAGGAATTGAAGCAGCGCTCATGGAAAATTCATCCAGTCCCATTCCCAGAAGTATGGGGGCAGCTAACGGATCGCCCGCCATTTCTCCGCACATGCCTGTCCATTTTCCTGCTCTGTGGGAGGCGTCGATCACGTTTTTAATCAATCGCAGCACTGCGGGATGGAAGGGCTCATACAACCTCGCAATTTTCTCATTCATCCTGTCAACCGCCAGTGTATACTGGATCAGATCGTTGGTGCCTATGCTGAAAAAGTCCACTTCCTTTGCCAGTATATCGGCAGCAACAGCAGCCGATGGAATTTCAACCATTATACCTACTTCCAAGTTCTCGTCAAAAGGTTTGCTTTCTCGCCTCAGTTCCTCTTTTGCTTCGTTTAAAATCGCGTTCGCTCTTCTTATTTCAGACACGCTCGAAATCATCGGGTACATAATTCGGATCTTTCCGTAATGGCTGGCCCTCAAAATGGCCCGCAGTTGCACCTTAAAGAGCTCGGGATTGTCAAGGCACATTCTGATAGCCCGCCAGCCTAGGAAAGGATTTAGCTCTTTGGGCATTTCGAGGAAAGGCAGCTTTTTATCCCCGCCGATATCCAAGGTTCTTATTATCACAGGCCTCGGATACATGGCTTCCGCCACTTCTTTGTAAGCCCTGAACTGCTCTTCTTCATCCGGGAGGTTCTCCCTGTCCATGTAAAGAAATTCGGTGCGGTAAAGACCTATTCCTTCGGCGCCGCGATCAAGGGCTCCTTTGACATCTTTCGGCGTTCCGATGTTAGCAGCTACTTCCACGCGCCTCTCGCCGTCCTTTGTCTCGGCAGGGAGGTCCTTTAATTTTTTCATTTCTTCCTTAAAACGCTGGTATTCCAGCTTCAATTCGCCGTATTGCTTCAAAATGTCTTCGCTGGGGTTCACCAAAACTACGCCCTTATTTCCATCGACTATGACGGTATCCCCTTCCGATACGCATCTGGAAATGCTACCCAAGCCTACGACTGCCGGAATTTCTAAGGAACGCGCCATTATTGCCGTGTGCGAAGTCCTGCCGCCCATGTCCGTGGCAAAGGCCTTAACTTTCGTTTTATCCATCTGAGCGGTATCCGATGGGGTTAAGTCCTTCGCAATGACTATGACTTCTTCATCCAAATCTGCCAGCGAATGAATCGGAATGCCGAGTACATTCTTTATAAGTCTTACGCTCACATCTTTTATATCGGCGGCCCTTTCCTTCAGATACTCATCTTCCATGTTATTAAACATTTCAATGTATTTCTTCGCCACCTGATTAATGGCGTTTTCCGCAGTTATGCGCTCGCTCCTTATCTTGTCCTTTATTTCATCTATAAACATCGGATCATCTAAAACCATCATGTGAGCATCGAAAATCTTTGCTTTGTCCTTTCCCAATTCGAGTTCGGCCTTCTCCCTGATTTTTGCCAACTGCTCCCTGGATTTCGCAATGCCTTCTTCCAAGCATTTTATTTCTCTATCGATTTTTTCTTCGGAAATATTAGCCGTATTTATTTCAATTTCAACTTCTTTCAACACAAAAGCTTTCCCGATCTCGATGCCCGGTGAAGCCGCTATTCCTTGATACATTTTATCCCTCCATCAATCCTTTTTAAATATGTCCTCTACTTCTTTTACAATCCTGTAAGGTTTCGTGATAATCCTGATCGGCAGAGAGAGCAGAAATTTAGTTATGTCCTGTTCCAATTCTTTAGTCATTCGATAAGGCTTGGTGATGATCCTTTCAATAAAATCTGCAGCATAATTTTCCAGCAGTTTTTCGCGATTTATCTCTATTTCGCTGCCGCATTCTTCGCATTTCACGCTTTTTAAGATCTTCCCTACGTAAGTCACTACATGGGGAGTATCCTTATTGCAATGAAGGCAGAAAAGTTCAGCCTTCATTTTGGAGGTCATGGCCAACACCTTTCTTTTAGTTTAAAAATGGGCTTTTTTTTAACTATACCTCGAAAATTGAAAAATATCAAGCAGGTCCCCCCCCACATTAATTCTGGCAGAAACAGTTAATACCACCTCGCAACATCAGTAACTTTACAGTGCATGCTACTTATTTTTATAGCAATTCGCGCGCCAACCTCGGGGTAAAAATGAGAAAAGCCCGCATTCGCGAAGAGCACGGGCTTTCCACACGTTTATTTCTTCGGAACCTTTTTCCAGTCTTCGAGAAAGCGCGTTATACCTATATCGGTCAGCGGGTGTTTTACCATTTGTTCGAGGACTTTGTAGGGCACAGTAGCTATATCAGCTCCTGCTTTTGCAGCGTTGACCACGTCCATCGGAGTCCTTATGCTCGCGGCTATAACTTTTGTCTTTATATCGTGCAGAGTAAAGATATCAACTATGTCCGAAACCAGAGCAATGCCGTCCTGACTTATATCGGTAAACCTTCCGACAAAGGGACTCACGTAAGTCGCGCCCGCTTGGGACGCCAGAAGAGCCTGACTCGGCGAAAAGATGAGGGTAACGTTGGTTTTCACGCCACTTTTGCTCAATTCCTTTACCGCTTTTAAGCCTTCCCAGGTCATGGGGATTTTTATGACTATATTCGGATGCCACGCAGCGATTTCCATGGCTTCTTTAACCATGCCGTCGGCATCCAGGCTTACTACTTCAGCGCTAATCGGCCCGTCTACTATTTTTGTTATCTCCAAAATAGTCTCTTTAAAATCCCTTCCCTCTTTTGCTATCAGTGTGGGATTTGTGGTAACGCCCGAAATAACCCCCAGCGATGCGGCTTCGCGTATTTCGTTGACGTTAGCCGTGTCCAGGAACAGTTTCATTTTTTTAATACCTCCGTCAAGACATTATTTTACGGCATTATTATATTTTACCTTAAGATGGCACGTCAATACTTGCTCAGGATTTCAGAACAACTTTCAAGCCTTCTCCATTCATAACCTTTTCAAAGCCTTTAGCCCAGTCCTTCAATTCAAAGATATCGCTGATAATGGCTTTAGTATTTACTTTTCCGGTCTGCAGCAAATACAAGGCCAGTTTCCACGAACTGGGCTTCTGACTTCTGCAACCGATATAGCAGATTTCTTTTTGTATAATTTTTTCAAGGTCTACTTCATTAAATGACTTGGCAAAAATGCCGACCTGGACTATCGTCCCTTTTTTCCTGATTAAGGATATTCCGGAATTTAATGCCTTGACTGCTCCTGAACACTCAAAGACCTTGTCAACACCGTATCCGTTCGTAATGCTTTTTACCACTTCTTCTAAATTTTCTTTTTCAATATTTACAGTCCTGTCTATCCCAAGTTCTTGAGCAACTTTCAACCTCTCTTCATCCTTTGTAAGGCCGGCAAGGATCACATATCCGCCCCTGGCTTTTACAATCTGAGCGGTCAAAAGGCCGATGGGCCCTGGACCGAATATCAAAACCACATCGCCGAGTTCAACGTTAGTCTTTTCTAAAACCGCATGGGCTGCACAAGCTAGCGGTTCAGTGAGAGAGGCCGAAAGCAGGTCCACGTTATCCGGCAAAACGTGAACGCTTTCCTTCCTTGCCACCACATATTCGGCAAAACTCCCGTTAACCTGGGTACCTAAGCCTTTTCTGTTCGGGCACAAATTGTAATCCTGGCTTCTGCAATAGTCGCAAGTCCCGCAGATATAATAGGTAGTCTCGCTCGTCACCTTGTCGCCTACTTTAATCCCTGTTACATTTTTCCCGACTTCCACGACTACCCCTGAAAATTCATGCCCCAGCACTACCGGCGGCCTAATATTCTTATATTCTCCTTTGTAGGAATGAATATCCGATCCACATATGCCTGAATAAGCCACTTTTATTTTTACCTGGTCATCGTTGATCGTTGGTTCCTCGATTTCTACCAGTTCCATATTTCCGTATCCGCTTTCTTTTTTCAAAAGAGCTTTCATCAATCTTACCTCCACGACTAAGGAATAATCATTATTTTATTGTATTCTTCCTTTTTGCCCCCTATCATGTCGAATGCTTCTTTTATCCTGCTCAACTCAAATCGATGGGAAATCATCGATTCGATATTTATGGACTTATTTTTCAGATAGGCTATGCTGCTATACCACTCTTCCCCTGGAAACGGTGCCGTATAAGAATTCCAAAAGCCTTTAAGGGTCAGTTCCTTTCTAAAGATGCTCTCAAAAGCTTTTTCAGACAGGTGAATATCCGAATAGGCAATGCCCAGATAAGCTATTTTACCTTTTTTCCTGGTGACCAATAGACATTGTTCTTGAGTTATGGTCGATCCTGCACATTCAAAGGCAATATCTACGCCTTTATTGGACGTCAATTTTAAAATTTCTTCTACCGGATTTTTTTCTTTTGCGTTGATGCAAATCGTTGCACCTAAGATTTTGGCCTCGGACAGCTTTTTCTCGGAAATATCTACGGCTATAATGTCCTTGACTCCGCAAATTTTCAACCACTGGATTACTAGTTGTCCCAACGTACCGCTTCCCATAATAGCGACCGTATCGCCAATAGCGGGTCTAATACCGTACACTCCATGCAGCGCCACCGCCAGCGGCTCTATCATGGCAGCACTTTCAAAATCCAGGTCGCCTATATTCAAAACATTAGTGGAAGGCACTCTTACGTATTCGGCAAAGCCGCCGTAAAGGTTGGCTCCCAACATGTCATAGTGATCGCACAATGAAAAATTCCCTCTTAAACAATTGTCGCATTTTCTGCACGGAATAAAGGGAATTACTACCACCCTATCTCCAACTTCTACATTTTCCACTTTCCTTCCCTTTTCCACAATGACTCCCGAAAATTCATGGCCCGGGATGGCGGGTAAAGGGTACTTCCAATTTCTCAATATCCTAGGTGGATCCGAACCGCAAACGCCGCAGGCTTTAACGTTGACAATTACGTCGTCTTCGCCGCATACGGGATCAGGAAAGTCGACATACCTTATGTCATTTACTCCAAATAATACGCCAGCTTTCATCAGACCTTATACTCCCTTCATTAAAATTTTATCCTTATACAATATGCTGCTTAACTTTAAGCCTAATTAATACAGGTACCTCCTGAACAACTCAGGAGGTACCCGGTAAAATTTTTTCTCATCAATATGGGCCCTAGTTTTTCGCTACACTTTTGTCCTTGACAGAGACGTAATAAACCAATCCGACGACAGCAAGAGATCCCAAAAATATCAGCCAGCCCCAGCTCGACTGGAACAACTTTATAATAGCCCAGTTCAAGAAGTTTCCGCCTTCGTCCAAGCTGGATATCATAGAAGTTCCTTCGGGAATCGCAAATTTTGCCTGCTGAGCCATCATCGTGTGCAGGGGTGCCAGGTCGGTAGATATATAAAGTGCGATAGCTATTACGAAAACACCGGTAATGACGGAGTGAACGATATTGCCGTTAGTGGAACCGACTATAAATGCCATATAGAATACTATCGTGGCAAGGTCACCAAAAGGCAACACTTTGTTCCCGGGCAGAACTACGGCTAAGAATATGGTGATAGGAATTAATATTAAAGCTGTAGCTATTACCGAAGGATGACCAGTTACAACTGCAGCGTCCAAGCCGATGTAAATGTTCTCGGCATTCTTAAATCTCTTCTGCAGGAATTCCCTCACCGATTCGGAGAACGGTATAAGGCCTTCCATCAGGATCCTCACCATTCTCGGCATGAGGAGCATGACCGCTGCCATCGATATACCGATCTGAGTTATTCCGGCAAAATCATAGCCTGCTAAAATGCCCAATATTAATCCCAGAATTAGTCCAATCATCATGGGCTCGCCGAACAGGCCGAATCTCCTCTGGATGGTCTCCGGGTCAGCTTTTATGTCTTTTAATCCAGGGATTTTCCCAATAACTTTTCCTATAGGAATACCGAGCACAGCATAAGCTATCGTAGAACCAGTCGGCAAGGAGATGCCTTCTAATCCAAAGAAGTTTTGAACCATCGGAGCAGTCCAGTCGGCTATCTTCAAAACTAAAACTTCCCTAATTACAGCGGCGAGAATGGCAAGCCACACATTTCCGCCTGTTACTACATACACGAAAGCCGCTGTCGCTGCAAAATGCCAGTAGTTCCAAATATCGATGTCCATAGTTTTGGTGGTCCTGGTGAGCAGCATTATCAGGTTAACGACCAAAGACAACGGAATGATGAGTGCTGCTACAGGAGAAGCCCAGCTGATAGCGGAGGCTGCAGGCCAACCTACGTCTATGACCTGCAATTCCAGGCCAAATCTGTCGACCATTGCCTGGGCCGCCGGCCCCAGATTGTTCACGAGAACGCCGATTACAAGATTTATACCTACAAAACCGACACCTATGGTAAGACCTGATCTGAATGCTTTGCTAAATCCCATTCCAAAGCATAGGCCGATTATTGTCAGCGCCAGCGGAAGCATTACACTAGGGCCCAGGTTTAAAATATACTGTACAATGCTTAGCAGATCCATTCTTTACCCTCCTAATCTTTTAAATGTTTTATTATTTCATTGTCAATCTTCTCGGTTCCAATCCCGGTCAAATACCCCATGGCATTTACTACAGGGAAAGAATAGGTCCTCGGCAATATTGAAGTTGTAACTAACAAATCTGCTTCCTTTGAAGCAACTTCGGCTATTTTGCATTGAATAACATCAGCCTTAATACCATTATCTTCGAGAAGTTTCTTTACCCTTTCAGCCACTACTGTGGATGTTGCAATACCTGTTCCGCAAGCCACTAGTACAACTTTTCTTCCACTCATTTTTTCTACAAACGCCTCCTTATAATATTTCCTTTCCTCTAGTTATTAATGTTACATTTTTTTATTACTTCTATTACCTCATCACCACCTTTTGCGTCTAAAATTTGTTTTAATATATTTTCATTCTGAAACAAACTTACCAACTGCTGTAACATTTCAACCTGGCTGTGAGGAGAATTTAAAGCTAACATAAACACAATTTTTACAGGTATTTCTTCTTCGGGATTTGCCATATTTTTAAACATTACCGGTTTTGCCAAGGTTGCTACAGCTATTGAGGGTTTCAATACATGTTCAGCGTCGGTGTGCGGTATAGCAACGTTATTTTCCCCCAATAAAAGGCCTGTAGGAAATGATTTTTCTCTATTTACTATACCCTGTAAAAAAGATTCTTTAACATAGCCATTCTTGAACAGCTTTTCGAACAATATTTTAAAAACCTTCTCTTGATTATCCACTTCTAAGTTGGTAACTACCAATTCTTCATTAATTAGCTCCGATACCTTCACAATACAGAACCTCCTCTTTGCTAACTACGATTTATTGCTCGCAAAAACCGTGCCACCCCATGCAGAATTTGTTTTACAAACAATCGGCTCCTAAAAACCATTCGAGAAATACTTTTTTAATAAGGTTGGGATCTTTCAGCGACTTAACTTTTCCAACAAGTTGTTTGTCCTGCAACAGGGCATAGAGCCTTTTGAAAACTTTTATCGAATCCTCTTTTAATGCCAACATCAACACAATTTCTGCCTCTTGTTCCCGATCCCATTTAACTGGCCTCGGCAATATCGCCAAAGCTATAGCTGATTTTATTACATTTTCTGGCATTCCGTGGGGTATGGCTATCTTATTTCTTAAAATGGTGGGGCTAAATACTTCTCTTTTATAAACATCTAATAGAAATTTTTCGTTCACGTAATTTTTATTTATAAGCAGTTCTCCCAGATAATCGATGACATCATTTTTAAAGTGAAAATCCCGACCTACCACAATCAAATCTTCATTAAAAAGGTCTGCGAACGAAAAATCCTCAGAAATGGCATTCTCAAAGGCACCGGCTCCTTTCGTCAAACCCATTATCTGCCTCATCTTATTGAAAGCCGAACCATTTAGGATCTCTTCTATCGATATAAAAGGAATTTCTTCATCTTCCGGATTTACAGTGCCGACTATCGCTGCCACCTTTTTACCTTTTTTTATTTTTCTTATCTGCGATTCCACATCTTCATCCGCCAT
>QGUT01000063.1 GCA_003242255.1 Bacillota bacterium | reverse complement strand
CAGCGATGATTTTAGCGTTACTTATAGGTCTGCTCGACCCTTTCGCGGCTTTGACGGGATACTATTTGCTTAGAAACCTGGGACAAACCTGGCTGGGACTGATAATGGCCTTTTCCGGTGGCTCCATCCTTTTTATGACGGGCACCGATATGATTCCGAAAGCTCACCAAATAGGCGATGAAATCGACAATATAGGTTTGCTCGCCGGTTTCCTCGCCGCCTTCCTCCTGAGCAGGCTCATGTGAGAAAAATTTTAGATCTCGATCTTCGCAAAACTGGTTTTCTCCTTACCGTAGAAAAAAATTATGCCCGTCTTTCTCTTCACAAAATCGCTCGTCAAGTCGTGACTGAAAATCCCGTATGCAATTTTTTTCCACAGTTCCTTCCAAGGCAGACCTATAGCTTCGGGGAAAGCTTGTTCCAACCAGCGCCGGTCGCTTATAATCGATTTCACTTTATCCTTGAGCTTCAGATCCCCTTTTATGTCCACGCAGTCGGGGACAGACCCCCTGCCGCCGGCGTGGAGAAAGTCAAACTTTATAAGGTCCTTAACTAAATCATCTTCCAAACCCTGGTATTTTGCAAAATCCCCGAGACAATCGTACAGGGACTTCTGCGAAAGCTCCCTTCTCAAAAGGCCCTTTTTCCGCCACCAATGGTACATCTCATAATATAGATCAAAAGGCCGTCTGAAGGTTTTCACAAGATAGCCCAGCGTAAATTTAAAATGACCTGAATTGTAGTACTTATCGATGAGCTTGGAAATGCCTTTGAGCGCCGACAGCTCTTCGTATCCCATCCAGCGGCTGTACAGGATTTCATAAGGAGCCCGAGATCTGTATACTATTCCGTACTCTTTTGCTTTTTTCCTGAGTATGGTGCCTTTTAACAGCTTTAAAAACCCCAGCTGAATTTCATCGGGTTCGAGCCGGTATACCTCGTCAAAAGCACAGCTGAAACTCTCGAAATCGTCGTAAGGAAGGCCTGCGATTAAATCGACGTGGAGTTTTATCCCCGCTTTTTTTAAAAGCTGTATGCCCTTTAGGGCTTTTTGGTAATCGGGATTCCTTGAAATCTCCTTTAAGCTTTCGGAATTGGTAGTCTGTATCCCGACTTCAAACCTGAGCCTTTTCTCCATACCTTTGAGGACTGTTAAAAATCTGTCGTCGACGAGTTCGGGATTTACCTCGCAGTGAAATACCGTGTCTCCGCCCAGCCGGTTCACTATCTTTAAAATCTCTGCCGCCCTTTCGGAATTGCAGTTAAACGAGCGGTCCACCAGTTTTACCAGAGGTATATTTTTTCTTACAAAAAAAGCGAGGTCCTTTTCTACTTTTTCGAGGCTCGCAAATCGCACGGCAGAATCTATGGATGAAAGGCAAAAAGCGCACCGAAAGGGGCAGCCTCGGGAGGTCTCGTAATAAACAATCCTGTTTTTCAAGTCTTCGCTTTCGCTGTACGAAAAGGGTATTTCATCCAGCGGCACGTACGGACCTCTTTCGTTGATACGTATTTCTCCATCGCTGCGGTACGCCAATCCTGGCACTTCCTCGAGAGAAACGCGACCGAGTACAGCATCTATAAGTTTCTTAAAGGAAAATTCCCCTTCCCCCACGACGACGAAATCTACATATTCCTCTTTTTTTAGAATTTCGCCGGCATCATAGGAAACCTCCGGCCCACCTAGGACCACCAGGATTTCCGGTTTTACCTTTTTCAGGTTTTCCGCAAGGTAACGTACATGTTCGACATTCCATATATAGCACGAGAACCCCACGAGGTCGGGCTGCCTCAGCACGATCTCGTCCAATATATCGTCCATATTGTCGTTAATTGTACCTTCGAAAATCTCGATGTCTTTTGAGCCGCAAAAGGCTGCTATATTCCTAATGGCCAGGTTCGTATGAATGTACTTCGCATTAATTCCCACTAAAAGGATCTTCATCTTTTTCCTCCCATTTTCCCGCTTACGTCACGTCAATTACTTCAATATTCTCGAGGCTCATCCGGAGGAGTTCGTCAACGTCGAAGAGTTCTTCCGCCTTGTGGACATCGTCCAGTTTGGGTCTGGTCTTGGGATGTTCGGGGACAAATACGGAACAGCAGTCGGCATAGGGCTCAATGGAGATGTCGTAGGTGCCGATTTGCTTGGCCAGATTGATTATTTCCACTTTATCGAAGCCTATCAAAGGCCGGAACACCGGCAGTTTTGCCACCTCATTAGTAGCCACCAGCGCTTCCATGGTCTGGCTAGCTACCTGCCCTATGCTCTCTCCGGTCACCAGAGCCTTCGCGCCTACCTTCTTTGCTATTTCCTGGGAAATCCTTACCATCATCCGCCTCATCAATATCGTCAGGAATTCGTTGGGCCCTTTTTCACCCAATTCCTTTAGCACATCGGTGAAATTTACCACATGGAGGCGGATCTTGCCGCAATATCCGGCCAGAACCCGGCAAAGGTCAATAACCTTTTCCTTGGCCCGGTCACTGGTGAAGGGAAAACTGTGAAAATAAACCGCTTCTATAGCTACGCCCCGTTTCATAACCATGTACCCCGCCACCGGGCTGTCAATCCCGCCGGAGAGTAAGAGCATTGCTTTTCCGTTCGACCCCACCGGGAGGCCTCCCGGGCCCGGAATTCTCTTGCAGTAGACAAATCCCTTTTCTCTCACTTCAACGTTGACTTCTATATCCGGATTGTGGACGTCTACTTTAAGCCCTTTTAAATTTTTTAGAATATGGGCCCCTACCAAACGGCTTATATCTGGAGATTTGATCGGGAAGGCCTTGTTGGTCCTTCGGCTTTCCACTTTAAAGGTTTTGCCCTGGTAATCTACTTCTTTTACAGCCTCGAGGGCCGAGTTTTTTATTGCCTCTAAATCCAGTTCGCAGCTCTTTGCGGGGCTTATGGCCACGATGCCGAAAACTTTTTTTAGCCTCTCTATGACTTCCTCCTGGGGCCCCGAGGCTTTCACGTATATTCGCCCGTGGGTTTTCCTGACATCTACCCCTTCAAACCCTTCGAGGGCCTGTTTTATCCTTTTTATTAGAATTCTCTCAAAAAAAGGACGGTTCTCTCCCTTTAAACCGATTTCTCCAAAGCTCAACAGATAAATGTTTTCCATTTGTTACCTCCGAACATATTTTCTTAATTCGTTTACTTCTTTTTTCAGCACTTCCACAGTATAATCTATATCTTCAAAAGAGAGGAACGGCGACAGGCTAAAACGAATAGCCCCTTCTATCTCTTCAGGCGTTTTGCCCATAGCTAGGAGCACGTGGCTCTTTGCGTTTTTATGCGACGAACAGGCCGAACCGGTAGATACGTATATGCCGTGCATTTCCAACGCATGAAGGAGGACCTCCGCTTTTGTCCCAAGGAAAGATATATTTAGAATGTGTGGCGCACCGTCCTCCGGCCCATTCAAAACTGTGTCCGGTATTTCCGAAAGAATGCCGTTTTTCAACCTCTCCTTTAATTCTCTCATCCTTTGTTGCCAAAGGCTTAAATTTTTAAATGCGAGTTCCGCTGCCGCTGAAAAGCCTGCTATTCCCGGGACGTTTTCTGTGCCCGAGCGCAACCCTTCTTCCTGACCTCCACCGTTAATCAGAGGATCTACCTTCGTCCCTCCTCTGACGAACAGCGCACCCACTCCTTTGGGTCCGTATACCTTGTGGGCACTCAACGACAGGAGGTGTATGCCGGAAAGATTGGGAATAAGTGGAATCTTTCCAAAAGCCTGGACCGCGTCGACGTGAAAAACGGTATTTTTGTTTTGCGAAATAATTTTTGCTGCATCCTGGATGGGCTGTATCGATCCTACTTCATTGTTCACGTACATAATGCTCACCAGGATGGTATCCGGTCTCATCGCATGCTTTAATTCTTCTAAATCTATGTGCCCCTTATCATCCACCTTAAGATAAGTGACGTTAAACCCATCTTTTTCCAATTGCATAAAGGCTTCCAGCACCGACGGATGTTCTATCGACGTGGTTATCATGTGTTTTCCGTAGCGCTTTCGGGCGTAGGCCGTTCCCTTTATGGCCAGATTGTTGGATTCAGTGCCGCCCGATGTAAAGTAAATTTCCCTCGCTTTAACCCCTAAAGCCGAAGCTATTTTTTGCCGCGATTCACTGACTATTTTTTCGGCTTCCATACCTTTTCGATGGAGCGAAGAAGGATTGCCGAAAGCTTGGGTCAATGCATGGACCATCGCATCGACAGCTTCTTGGGCGACTTTCGTAGTAGCGCTGTTATCCAAGTAAACCTCTCTCGTTTCCACTGCGCGACCACTCCTTTATACGTTCGTCTATTTTCTCAATCAATCCCCCATACCGCTTCATGATTTCTCTTGCCTCTTCAGTCAGAACAGCTCCTCCTCCGTATTTTCCGCCTTTGTGCCTCTCCAAGAGTTCTATGCCCAATCTTTTTTCTACAGTTTTTATTTTACCCCATGCTTGTCTGTATGACATACTCAGGGCTTGAGCCGCCCTGTTGATGGAACCGTACCTTTCCACCAACTGCAATAGCCTGTAAATGCCTTCGCCAAAGACCAACTCGCCCTCGTGTTCTATCCAAACCTTAAATTTAACTTCCATTATTTTCACCCTAAGTCAATTTTATTAAATTAAAGAGGGCAATTCAACTTCAAAAGCTATTTTTTCCCACGAATATAAAAAAATACGGGGGAAAAAATAAGCGTGGAGGTGGTTGTGGTGCAGCTTACCCAAAAAGAAAAATTATACTTGCAAGACACGCTGAGCCATGAACAGATAAGCGTCACAAAGTGCAATTTTTACGCCGGCCAGGTACAGGACCCGCAAATAGCGAGCTTGCTCAAAAATTTAGCTACCAGGGAACAGCATCATATCGACACTATCACAAACCTTTTGAACCAAGCCGGAATCCAGCCCCCCTCTTCATAATTAAATAAAAAAGGAGGTGCGTTTTTTTATTATGCATCAAACAGTTACCATTGCTGACAAAGATATTTTGAACGACATGCTCATGACTATGAAATACCTGTCCAACGTCTACGAGACGGCTATTATGGAATCCTCCAACGAAGCTGTAAGAAATGCCCTCCGCCAGATTCAGGACGAAGAGCAGCAAAATGCCAAGATGATTTTCGACTTTATGCTTCAAAAAGGATGGTATAAACCGCAGTAAAACAAGGCAGTCTTTCGACTGCCTTTTATTTTTTCAAAGCCCACAGGGCGTGCTCCCTTATCACCGGCGAAGGGTCCGAGAGGAGCTTTTCGAAAAAGCCCCTATACTCACCACCGCTGTTTGCCAAAGCAACCACTGCATTGCGGCGAAGCACATTTCTGCCTCGCCAGGCAACAGGAGTGAGCTTAAAGTTTTTGTCGAATTCCGCTTTATCCATAAAAATCAATTTTGTAAGGCGCCTTTCCATTCTATAGTCCAGCATAAGCTCTTTGTGGTCAACAGGAATGATTTTTTTGTTTTTAGGGCACGCTTCCTGGCAAATATCGCAGCCAAAGATCCTCATCCCCAGGAACTTTCTAAAGTCTTCCGGAATCGTTCCCCTCATTTGGGTAATATACGAAAGGCAGCGGGAAGGATTTAATCGATACGGTTTTTCGAGAGCTCCCGTCGGACAGGCCTTGATACACCGGCCGCAGTTATCGCATAAGCTGCGGCAAGGAAGATCCGGCTCTATTTCCAAATCGGTCAGGAGTTCCCCCAAAAACACCCAGGAGCCGAACTCTTCGGTGAAAAGGCAGGTGTTCTGGCCAATCCACCCTATTCCAGCCCGCCGGGCAGCTGCCCTTTCCAAAAGGCCCCCCGAATCGACGAATATTTTCGATCGGGCCCCCCACATGGAATGGATAAAATCGGCCACTAACTTTAATTTTTGAAAAAGCACATCGTGATAATCACACCGGGAAGCGTATCTCGATATAATCCCAAGGGGTTCCGGACTTTCCTCGGGGTCCTCCGGTTTTTCAAAATAATAGCTTATCGCAAAGCAGATAATCGTCTTTGCCCCAGCAAGATGCCTTTCGGGGTGACACCTGAGCTCGATGTCGCTTTCTTCGAAGGGCAGAAAAAGTCCAGCTTTTTTTCTCTCCATCAAAAATTCTTTTTCATCCCAAAAAGGCTCGGCACTGGCAAAGCCGATTTTGTCAAACCCTATTCGTTTGGCGAAATACCTAATTTGTTCTTTTTTCTCGATCATGTCTCATCTCCATCAATAAAATAAAAAAGCCCGAAGGCTCTAGCTCGTTAGAAATTACTCTTAATAAAACAAAAAAGTTTTCGAGCACACCTCGAAAACTTTGATTTTCTTGGTGCAGGGAGCGGGATTTGAACCCGCACGGAGTGAACCTCCACTACCCCCTCAAAGTAGCGTGTCTGCCAGTTCCACCATCCCTGCAGTTAAAAATGGCTCCTCGAGTAGGATTCGAACCTACGACCCTCCGGTTAACAGCCGGATGCTCTACCGCTGAGCTATCGAGGAACGCCATATTTAAAGATTTCGGCAGCGTCCTACTCTCCCGGGGAACACTCCCCAGTACCATCGGCGCTGGAGGGCTTAACCTTTGTGTTCGGGATGGGAACCGGTGTTTCCCCTCCGCCATGGCCACCGAAATCTTTCATTCTTCGCTTTACACTTATAAATTTTACATGCCTTTGCCCTTTATGTCAATACCCCAGCGCGAAAAAGTTATATGAAATCATCACGCCCCAATTCAAACCATAATTCATATGCAGCAATATATTTTCGACCGATTAAATGTATCCTTTATCTGTTTACAAAAGGCTATACTTTGGAGTTGATATGGCCGGCAAAACCCCTTTGGTGCTATGCTGGTTGTTATTCTTGACCAACTTAGTAAATACCTTGGGGCAACTCACCAGAAATAGGGAGCTATTTAACGAAACTGTGGCACATTACACTTTTCGGAAAATTGCTTTTGGCATGGTAGGTCTCATTTTTTTCACATCCTGTGAGACTCCAATTTCACTTTGTCCACGTGCTTGCTGTAAAGTATTCTGGCAGCCTCGTTATTAATGGCTTCCTTTACGCTGCTTTTCGCTGCAAAATCATCGACTTCTTTTGCTCCTTCCTCTTTTGGAATCAGAGCCCCCGGGCCTCCTACGCATCCACCGACGCAGGCCATTCCTTCCACGAAGTTTGCATCCAGAGTGCCTTTTTCTATTTCGTCGAGAATTCTCTTGCATTCTTTTATTCCGTTCCCCTGGCAGGCCTTTACTTTCATGTCGGGCCTCATGGATTTTATGCTGGACACGATGGCTGATGTGACGCCGCCCGTGTGGGCGTAAATTCTTCCGTCGTGGGACGCATCAGCTATAGGCATTTTCACTTTTATTTCAGACAGGTTTATTTTGTAACCTTCAAAGATGGCTGAAAGTTCTTCGAAAGTCAGGACGCAGTCCACCGCATCCTTGAGTTCCGGCAATTTAGCTTCGGTCTTTTTTGCTATGCACGGCCCAATGAAAACGACTTTCGCATCCTTGTCCTCGGCTTTAATAAATCGAGCGATAGCCACCATGGGCGAAACCGAATCGGACACCATGCCTTCGATTTTCCCATGGTAACTCTTGGCTAGTCTTACAAAAGGCGGGCAGCAGCAGGACGTTATCATGAACTCATCGCCCCTGTCCATGCGCCTGATGAACTCTTGGGCCTCCTTGACCGTTATCATGTCGGCCCCCAGGGCCACTTCCAGGACATCGTAAAAGCCCAGCATGAGCAAAGCTGACTTTACCTGTTCCTCGCTAATTTCAGGTCCAAACTGCCCCGCGAAAGCCGGGGCCAGCACTGCATAAACTCTCGGATTTTTCTTGATCAAATTGATGGTCTGAGCTATTTCCGTTTTGTCGGTAATGGCGCCCTCGGGACAAGCCACTATGCAGAGTCCGCAGGCTATACATTTATTAAGATCAATAGTCGGCCCTTTTCCATCTCTTACCTCAAAAGCTTTCGGTTCGCACACCATTTTACACCCGCAATCCGGACCGTGTTCCGCGCAGGCCTTTTCTATCACCGAAATAAAAGGAAAATCAACTTCTTCAGGGATTTTCCCATCCTCAAAAGTCCCCAAAGCCGCCCGGACCCGGGCTTCCGCTTCTTCCCGGCTCAGTTTATCCCCTATCGATTCCACAACCGCCGTATATACGTCCTGCAAGTTGTCCAGCTTCCGGGCGTGTTCGGCCACCAGTTTATAAATTTTCCTCCTCAATTTCTTTACGCTCTCCTTCAAATCGTTCCACTCCCCTATCTCAATATTTTTTGATTAACTAAATTAAGCTCTTAAAATCTTATTTTTTTCACTGATTTTAAGATGTTTCAATGTGGTTTTAACTAAGTATTTTTAAGACAAAACAATACCACCTAAGACA
>QGUT01000062.1 GCA_003242255.1 Bacillota bacterium | reverse complement strand
GGCGAGGTCCGGGCTCAGAACATGGTGCTGGTAGGCGTCCTGGCCGGCGCGTTGAACTGGCCAAAAGAGGCCCTCGTCCAGGTAATAAGGGAAGTGGTACCTCCTAAATACGCGGACGTGAACGTAAAGGCTTTCGAAAGAGGCTGGGCGATAGTTGCTCCATTGAGCAGATCATGAGAGTTGCTGCGGACTCTTTAGTCAAGCAAAGGAAAAAATTAAAAAGGAGCTGGGAAATCCAGCTCCTTTTTTTTGCGATCTATGCCAGCATGATGCGGTCTTCGGCGAACTTTTCCCCTTGAACCTCTTCGAATTTCTTCAAGAGCCGCTCGATAGTCATCGAGGCCTTTTCCTTTCCGCGGATATCCAGCACGATTTTTCCGTGGTGCATCATCAATAGCCGGTTGCCCATCCTTATGGCGTCTTCCAGGTTGTGGGTGACCATGATCGTGGTTATTTTTTCTTCTTTCACGATCCTCTGGGTCAAATCGTTTACTACCATTGCGGTCTTCGGGTCGAGAGCTCCGGTGTGCTCGTCGAGCAGCAGGATCCGCGGCTTTTTCATGGTGGCCATGATCAGGGTCAATGCCTGGCGCTGCCCACCTGAAAGGCTACGGACCTTTTCGGTGAGGCGATCTTCGAGGCCCAAGGAGATTCTGGCAAGGTAATTTCTGAAAATCTGGCGATTTTTAGCGGTTATTCCCCATCGCAGGGAAATGTTGCGGCACCTTGAATAGGCCAGCGAAAGGTTTTCCTCCACCGTCATGGACGGACAGGTCCCCAGCATGGGGTCCTGAAATACGCGACCTATAAAAGCGGCCCTCCTGTGCTCGGGCAGGTTCGTTATATTTTCCCCGTCTAGCTGAATTTTCCCGCTGTCTACCGGGAAAACTCCCGCTATTATATTAAGCAGAGTCGATTTTCCGGCGCCGTTGCTGCCGATGACGGTGATGAAATCGCCTTCTTTGACCTCCAGGGAAAGGCCGTCAAAGACTTTATATTCATTGGGGGTACCGGGATTGAAGGTCTTGGATATATTTTCCAGAAACAGCATGTTTTTCTATCCCCTTTCCGAAGGAATGATGGCCCCCCGCATGAGATTCTTAAAACGGGGGACTGTGAGGGCGATAACCACGACTATGGCCGTGAAGAGCTTCAGGTCGGAAGCCTGGGCCAGTCTGAAGGAGAGCACGAGGGAGATGGCAAAGCGGTACAAAATTGAACCCAGTATCACGCCCAGCGTGCTCGTCAATACAGACCTTTCCCCAAAAAGGGCGTCGCCTATTATGACGGAGGCGATCCCGGCGATTATGGTTCCTACCCCCATCCCTACGTCGGAAAACCCCTGGTACTGGGCGACTACAGCGCCGGAAAGCGATATGAGAGCGTTGGAAATGCAAAGCCCTATGATTTTGGTAAGGTTCGTATTTACCCCTTGGCTCCGGATCATCTGAGGGTTGTCGCCGGTGGCCCTCAAGCTCAACCCCAACTGAGTTTTCAGGAACAGGACGAGCATTAATTCAACCGCGCCGGTTAAGAGGAGAAAGGTGATGAGGTAAATGTAGTCTACGGGGAAGCCGGGGAACCGGCCTTTTATAAATTCCTCCAATCCGGTGAAAATCGTGGGTTCATTTAAGAGCGGGATGTTGGGCCGCCCCATGATCCTCAAGTTTATGGAGTAGAGAGAAGTCATGGTCAAGATTCCGGACAGAAGCTCGCTTATTTTGGCGCCTGTGTTTAAAGCGCCGGTGATCAAACCCGCCAGGGCTCCGGCCAGGACGGCGACCGCCGTTGCCATAAAAGGGCTGTGGCCGCTTACGATCAAAGATGCAGCCACAGCCGCACCCAGGGGGAAACTGCCATCAACGGTAAGATCGGCAAAGTTGAGGATTTTCAACGTGATATAAACTCCGAGTGCCATTATGGCGAAGACGAGACCCTGTTCTACGGATTTTAATATCAGATTTAGCCACATTTTAAGACACCTCTATTTGTCGTATTGGATCAGTTTTCCAGCACCTCGTCGGCTTTTGCCATTACTGCTTCCGGTATGGTAACGCCGGCCCTTTCGGCGGCAGTTTTGTTGATGATAAGCTTATATTCCTTAGAACCCTCCACCGGTATTTCGGAGGGGTTTTCGCCCTTTAAGACTCTGGCGGCGATGGCGCCGGTCTGTTTGCCCAAAAGGTAATAGTCGACGCCGAGCGTGGCGATGGCGCCTCCTTGCACCATACCCCTTTCGGATCCTATTACGGGTATTTTCGCCTCATTGCAGACTTTCACTACCGCGCCGATGGCGGAAGCGATGGTGTTGTCAGTGGGCAAGTATACGGCATCCACCTTCCCGGCAATGGACTGGACGGCCTGGTTCACCTCGCTGCTGTTGGCTACGGTGGCTTCGTGGAGGGTGATGTTGAGCTCCTTTGCTGCTTCTTTGGCGATTTCCACCTGCACTTTGGAGTTGGCTTCGGCGGCGTTGTAAAGGATTCCCACGTTCTTCGCGTTCGGGAGTATCTCCTTTAAAAGTTTGAGTTGTTCCTTTACGGGATTCATGTCGGTAGTCCCGGTCACGTTGGTCTCCGGTTTTTCGAGGCTTTTTACGAGGCCCGCCGATACCGGGTCGGTAACGGCCGTGATGAGTATGGGTATTTCTTTGGTGGCGTTAGCCGCTGCCTGGGCGGAAGGAGTGGCGATGGCTAAGATCAGGTCCACTTTTTCGCTGACGAATTTGTTGGCTATGGTTTGAGTGGTCGGAAAGTCGGCCTGGGCATTTTCTACGATGAAGGTCACGTTTTTGCCTTCTTCAAATCCAGCTTCCTTCAGGCCGTCAATGAATCCCTGACGTGCTGAATCTAAAGCCGGGTGTTCCACGAACTGGGATATGCCGATTTTAAAGACTTTTTCTTCTCCTGCCTTCTCGCCCGCTGTATCCTGGCTACCGCATCCTACCAGCAAGGAAAGGGCGAGAAAAAAGATCAAAGATGCTGCAAAAAGCTTTTTCATATAAAAAAGACCCCCTCTTTTAATTTTTGCGGCGTGTATGGGGGGAGAAAAAGAAAAAACACTCGGTAAGAGTGTTTTGCTTTAAAAACTCTCTCCTACCTACCATACTACCGCCCTACCGTTTTATTAATTTTGGATAATATTATATTATTCAAATTCGCCAATTGTCAATACTTTGGATTTAAAAACTCGGGATGGACCTGTGGCCGAGGCCTACGGCTACTTCGTTGAGGTTCAGGAATCCCACTCCGAAGAACATGGCAACGCATATATGTTCGCCGGACCTGGCCATGCCTATTTTACCGCCCGCATTTAACCCGAAGGCTTTCTGCATCACCTGAGAGAGGGCTTCTCTCGCTGCACCTATCAACGCTCCCTCCTGGACGTGCTTTCCCTCTTCGATTACGCCCTCGCGCTTTGCGGCAACCAAAGTCCGTTCTATGATTTTTTTAATGGAGCTGTTGAATTCCCCGCCGAAGTCTACGGCAGCGGCTTTCACTCCCATCTTCGAATATTCTTCCTTGAACTCTATTTCTTCTTCGCGGCTCGAGAGAGCCATTTTTATGGCAATTTTGGCCACGTCGATGCTTTCCAACTTGTCCCACCTCTTCAGCTTTTATAGATTTATTATAACATGCTGGAAAAAATATTTCCTTATTTTTTAAGTAGAAGAAGGCTCGTATTTATTATACAATTTAAGTGGGTGGTAGTATGAGCGAAACCATTTGTTTTGCCGTGAAGACCAGAGACAGGGTGGGCATGGCTCTCGATATTTTAAAAATACTCTACAGGTACGGGATAAATCTGAAGGCGATGGAAGTAAAGCCTGGACTGGCCTTTTTGAAAATAGAGAAGGCCGAAGACCTGTCTTTCGAATTTTTAAAGGAGCAGCTCCTGCAGGAAAAAGACGTGTTCGAAATCGAGAGGATAAAGCTGATGCCCCAGGAGAGAAAGGAAAAGGAGATAAAGGCTGTATTTGATGCGACGGTCGAAGGGATAATCGCCATCGACAGGAACGGCGTAATCACCGAGTTCAACCCGGCGGCGGAGAAAATTTTAAAAATCAAGGCCCAGGAAGCCATCGGAAAGCCGGTGGCGGAAATCCTCGCCCCGGACCTGCCCATGTTGAAGACTTTACAGACCGGCGAAAGTTACGACAACGTGGAGATCGTTTTGAACAACCAGAAGTTCCAAAGCCACTATATAACCTCGGGGCGCCCCATCCTGGACCAGGACGGCAAACCGATAGGAGTAGTGGCGTCGCTGCACGACATTGAAAACGTGATGAAGCTGGTGTATTCCTTTGCCCAGCCGGCCGTGATAACTTTCGACGAGATTCTCGGCGAGAGCGAGAAGATGAGAAAGGTAAAGAAGATCGCCAAGATCGCCGCCAAGGGCAATTCGACCGTGCTGATTAGAGGCGAGAGCGGCACGGGCAAGGAGCTTTTCGCCCGTTCCATTCACATGGCGAGCCCCAGGAAAAACAAACCTTTCGTCGCCGTAAACTGTGCTGCGATTCCTGACTCCTTATTGGAGAGCGAGCTTTTCGGCTACGAGGAAGGCGCCTTTACGGGGGCGAAAAAAGGTGGGAAGCAGGGGCTTTTCAAATACGCCGACAAAGGCACTCTTTTCCTGGACGAGATCGGTGAACTCTCTTCGTACCTGCAGGTGAAGCTCCTCCGGGTGCTACAGGAGGGCAAAATCCGGCTGGTAGGCGGGAACGAAGAAATTCCCGTGGACGTGCGCATCATAGCGGCGACCAACCGGGACCTGGAAAAGCTAATGAGCGAAGGCCAGTTCAGAAAGGACCTATATTACCGGCTAAACGTCATTCCCATTTTCATACCGCCCCTCCGGGAGCGGAAGGAAGACATTCCGATCCTGGCACGGCATTTGGTAAAGAAGCTAAGCCAAAAATTGGGGAAGCGGATCGACGATATGAGCCCTGAAGCGATGAAAAAACTCATGGAGTACGACTGGCCCGGCAACGTAAGGGAACTCTCCAACGTGATAGAAAGGGCCATAAACCTTTGCGACGATAAGGTCTTAGGAGCAGAACACCTGGTATTGAAGGAAGAGGAGATGAGCGATTCCTTTTACACCTTAGGGCCGTGCGAAAAAGCGCCCTGCAGAAGTCTGAAAGAAGTGGTGAGTGAAGCCGAAAAAGCAGCGATTTTCGAAGCTCTTTCCAATACAAAAAGCATAAGGGAAGCTGCAAGGCTTCTTGGAGTAACCCACGCTACCCTTTTGAACAAGATGAAAAAATACGGGATAAAAAAGGAGACCTCCTGGTCTGAATAGTGGTAAATAATTTGACCAATTGTCATTTTTTTAACCGAAGATTCGCTGAAGTGGTAAGATAATTTACCAAAAAGGCCCCTGGTGGGCTCCGGTACGGATGGCACGGTTCTTGCGAGAGAAAAATTAAGTGAAAACAATCAAATCAGGAAGGGAGTTTGAACAATGGGTTTTAATACAAAAGCCATTCACGCCGGACAAAAGCCCGACCCGGCGACCGGAGCTCACGTTACACCGATCTATCAAACATCGACCTTCGTCTTCGAAAACGTAGACCAGGGTGCCAGGAGATTTGCCGGTGAAGAAGAAGGATATATTTACACCAGGTTGGGCAACCCAACTGTCGCTGAACTGGAAGAGAAAATAGCGGTTTTGGAAGGCGGAGAGGCAGCTATAGCGACCGCCTCCGGTATGGCAGCCATTTCTACGGTGCTCTTTACCCTTTTGAAAAAGGGAGACCACATTGTAGCCAACGATACCCTATACGGATGCACCCACAGTTTTTTGAGCCACATTGCTCCTAAATACGGGATAGAGGTAACGTTTACCGACCTTTCGGATCTTTCGAATCTTGAAAAGGCCGTCAGGTCCAACACCAAAGTAGTATATATAGAAACTCCGGCCAATCCCACGTTGAAGCTGGTAGACATCAAAGGGGCGGCGGAAATAGCCCACAAGGTAGGAGCGAGAGTCGTCGTCGACAACACCTTCATGACGCCTTACCTCCAGAGGCCCATCGAGCACGGAGCAGACGTAGTGGTCCACAGCGCCACCAAGTATTTAGGCGGCCACGGCGACGTAGTGGCGGGCATAATCGTGGGACCGAAAGATCTGCTTACCGAAATGAGGATGCCGTACCTCAAGGATATCGGGGGAATAATCGGACCCTTCGACGCATGGCTTCTCCTCAGAGGTTTGAAGACCCTGGGATTGCGCATGGATCGCCATTGCGAGAACGCCCAGAAAGTGGCCGAATACTTGGAAGGCCACCCCATGATAGAAAAGGTATACTACCCGGGCCTTCCGAGCAACCCGCAGTACGAACTGGCCAAGCGGCAGATGGACGGGTTCGGCGGCATGATAAGCTTCGAACTCAAAGGCGGAATAGAAGCGGGCAAGGTTTTAATGAACAGCGTAAAGCTGATAACCCTGGCAGTCAGCCTGGGATGCGTCGACTCGCTGATCCAGCATCCGGCCTCGATGACGCATTCGCCGGTGCCAAGAGAGGAAAGGCTGAAGGCCGGTATCACGGACGGGCTTGTAAGGCTTTCTGTGGGCATCGAGGATGTGGAGGATATCATAGCCGATCTGGAGCAGGCGCTGGATAAGGTTCAAAAGAGCCTTATGGCGTGATGTTTATTTTAAATAATCAAGAAAGGAGATATTAATGGACAAGAAAGGAAACCCCATCGCTTTGTTGCCCCTGTTGGTCTTTCTGGCTATATTTTTAGGCAGCGGCCTTTATTTTAACAGCAAGGGCGTCGAATTTGCCTTCTACCAGCTTCCTTCGCCAGTGGCCGCACTGGTGGGCATTACCATAGCGTTTGCGCTTTTCAAGGGCTCTCTTGAAAAGAACATGGAAACTTTCGTCGCCGGTGTGGGAGATTCGAACATCATAATAATGTGCATAATATACCTGCTGGCAGGAGCTTTTTCGACGGTAGCTGAAGCCATGGGCGGAGTGGACTCGACGGTGAATTTCGGCCTGTCGATAATTCCGCCGAGCTTAATCCTTCCGGGTCTCTTTTTAATAGCATGCTTTGTTTCCACCGCCATGGGAACTTCCATGGGAACGATTGCAGCAATTGGTCCGATTGCCGTCGATATGGCGATAAAGGCTCAGATACCCCTGGCGATGGCAGTAGGAGCTGTAGTGGGCGGTGCGATGTTCGGAGACAACCTCTCCATGATTTCGGATACCACCATAGCTGCCACCCGCACTCAGGGCTGCGAAATGAAGGATAAATTCATCATGAATTTTAAAATAGCGCTGCCCGCAGCCTTGATAACCATGCTTATCCTCGGTTTTTCGGGTGTCAGCGGGAACATCCCTCAGGGACTCGAGTACAGCTTTTTGAAAATAGTGCCGTACGTTCTGGTTCTGGTACTGGCATTGATGGGGCTTAATGTTTTCCTGGTACTGATGATAGGAATAGTTACGGCAGGGGCGATCGGAATTGCTGACGGGAGCTTTACCCTCCTTTCTCTCTCGCAGAAGGTGTATGAAGGCTTTGGGTCAATGCAGGAAATTTTCATCCTCTCGATGTTAATCGGCGGCCTTGCCTCTCTGATAGCTGAAAATGGGGGACTTGATTACCTTTTGAATGTTATAAGCCGTCACATTAAGAGCCGCAAAGGCGCCGAACTCGGCATAAGTGCGCTGGTATCGGTGGCCGATATATGCACGGCCAACAACACCGTGGCGATCGTTATCACCGGCCCGATGGCGAAAAAATTGGTCGATGAACATGGCGTTGACCCGAGGAGGAGCGCCAGCTTGCTGGACATCTTCTCCTGCGTGTGGCAGTGCGTCATCCCCTACGGGGCCCAGCTCCTTCTGGCAGGCAGCATAGCCAAACTGTCACCGGTCGAGATCATGCCACACCTTTATTATCCGTACCTTCTATGCATATGCGCACTGTTGGCAATAGCCCTTGATATCCCCAAAGCGCCTTCGATTAAGAAATAAGCGGGTCCTCATAAAAAGCACCAACCGGTAAAGGTTGGTGCTTTTTACGTACTGCTGTTGGAAGTGTGCTATAATAAAAGTGTCGTAAGAATGAGCAGAATTACAGGAGGATAGAACATGGAGTTTAGGGATTACCACGTCCACTTGGAGCAGGGCCCTTACACGATAGAGTGGGTAAAAAAGTTTTTGGAGGAAGGCCAAAAAAGGACCGTTGTGGAGATCGGCTTTTCGGAGCACTGCTATAGGTTTTACCAGGCAAAGCACCTTTGGAGAAGCGAAGGCCCCAGGGGAAGGTGGCACGAAGAAAGGGCTACCGAAGATATCGAGGAGTACATAAAAGTCATAGAAGATGCCAAAAGGCTGGGGTTTCCCGTAAAGCTCGGCGTCGAAGTGGACTACATACCGGAATGGGAAGATGAGATAAGGTATTTTGTGTCCTTTTATCCTTTCGACTACGTGATCGGTTCGG
>QGUT01000004.1 GCA_003242255.1 Bacillota bacterium | reverse complement strand
CCGCCGCCAGCTCAGCCGTCGCCACCCATGCCATGCCGCCCTGGATTATGGGATATTTTATCCTCAGCAGATCGCATATTTCCGTGTGGAACATTCTAGCCCACCTGTCCTTCTGTTTCCTTTATTGCTTCTTTAATTTCTGAAAGTATGTCGCTTTCCACAAATTTTTTCGCCACTTTTATGCCGTTAAATATGGCCTTTCGGTCCGAAGAGCCGTGGCACTTTACGAGGATTCCGTCGAGCCCTAAAAGCATGGCACCGCCGTATTCGGAGTAATCCAATCTGGATTTCACCGCATTAAAAACCGGTTTGATCAATAAAGCGCCCAGCGAATATTTGATGCTGCTCTTGATCTCATCCTTTAACTGGCCGAGCAAGAAGGCTGCCAACCCTTCTACCGTTTTCAGGAATATATTTCCGGTAAAACCGTCGCAGACCACCACGTCGAAATTGCCATCGAAGAAATCCCTCGGTTCCACATTTCCGCAAAAATTTATATTTTTGAGCTCCTTTAACATAACGTAAGTTGTCTTAACCAGGCTATTCCCTTTTTCCTCCTCCACGCCTATGTTCAAAAGCCCAACCCTGGGTTGTTCGACTCCCATTATTTCTTTGCAATAAATGCTCCCCATTAAGGCGAACTGCACCAGGTTCTTGGGCTTGCACTCGCTGTTGGCCCCGATGTCGAGCAAAAGGGCTGGCCTTTTTTTCGTGGGAAACACCGTGGCAATGGCAGGCCTTTCGATGCCTTCGAACCGTCCGAGAGTAAAAAGCCCGCCGGCCATAAGGGCGCCGGTGCTTCCCGCCGAAACCATGGCATCGCCGTAACCTTCTTTTAAAAGCCTCAATCCCATCGGAATGGATGCATTTTTTTTGGTCCGCACAGCCGCTACGGGCGGTTCGTCGTTGCTGATCACCTCCTGGGCGTTTACTATTTCGATTCTTGAAGCTTGCCCGCCCAGGCATGACTTTATTTTTTCTTCGTTTCCGACAAGGACCACATCTATTTCCAGTTCCGATGCGGCCTTTGCCGCCCCTAAGACCACTTCGCTGGGAGCGTGATCCCCTCCCATGGCATCCACGATTATCTTCATGCGCTCACCCCGCCGTCTAATGATACCAGAATAAATTTTCCCCTGAACACTTCTTTTTTCCTGTCGTACACCCGGACGCACACGAAATGCTTGTTTTGGCGCACTCTGGTAACTTCAGCCTTGGCGATAAGTTTTTGCCCGGCCAGCACCGGAGATTTGTACTTAATGTTGGCCACGCCGGTGAGGGCCACATCGGCATCGATAACGGAAAGGGCCAGAGAATTGGCCTGGGCAAAAATGAACTCGCCTCTTACTATTTTCGTCTTTTCAAAAGCCATATCCTCGGTAGTCTCCAGGATTGAGATCCCTCTCTTCCCCAGTTCCAGATCCACCAGTTCTCCGATTATCTCCTTTACAGCGATGGATTTTACCTTTGCGCGGTTTTCCTGGGCTACCGCTTTTATCCTCTCCCGGAGTTCCGGTATCTTCAGTTCCATCCGGTCCAGCCTGATGGTCTGGACGCTCACATTAAACTTTTCCGCCAGTTCTTCATCGGTCAAGAAAGGGTCTTCAGCCAATAAATTTTTTAGTTCCTTTTGCCTTTCTCTTTTCGCCAGCCCCCTCTTTGACAACTCTACCACCTTCAATGTTACTTACTTTTAATACCAGCTATTAAAAGTATATATTACCTTTATAGCAAGTTCAATCCTCTTATAAAAACTAAGAGGGAGAGCAGTTTCCACTGCATTCTCCCTCTTAATTAATTTCGCTCTCGATTACTGGGCCTCCACTTCTACTACCTGGCGCCCTTTATAATACCCGCAATTCGGGCAGACCCTGTGGGGCATCTTTGCGTGATGGCAGTGAGGACATTCGTTTAAGGAAGGCAGTGCCAATTTCCACTGGGCCCTGCGCTTTGCAGTCCTCGCCTTAGAAAATCTGCGCTTTGGGTTTGCCACAATCCCACCTCCTACTCGCCATGATCGTCAGACTTTAGCAATTTTTCCAGCGCCCGCAATCTGGGATCTATGTTTACTTTTCCGCATCCGCAATCGCCCAGGTTTAAATCGGCGCCGCAATAGGGACATAGTCCCCGGCAATCCGGCGAACACAAAATCTTGCTGGGCAGATTTAAGATTATCTCGTTGATTACGGGAGTAGTCAGGTCCAAAGTATCTTCTTCTATGATGAAAACCTCATCCTCATCCTCGAATTTTTCCGGCTTTTCGCTGAACTTGAAGCTGTAGTCGAGTCTCACTTCCAGCTGCGTCTTAGACAAGCAGCGATAACATCTTCCCTCGATGGTGGCCGATATTTCGCCTCGCACACCGAAAAGACCCTTCCCCAGGTTTTCGACTCTCCCGCTCACCTTCACGGGTTTTACAAATACCAAATCTTCACCTTTAAACTCCACCCGACCCAAATCTTCTTCCAACTCGAAATCGTAACCATCGCCGGTTTTTTGTTTTATAGCCTCAATAGAAAGTTTCAATAAATTTTCACCTCATATAAAATCGCTCATTTTATTATAAGAATTTCAAAAAGCTATGTCAAGGCCTAAATCAGGGCAACTGTATCCCTGGCGATCATGAGTTCTTCGTTGGTGGGTATAACCAGGACTTTCGTTTTAGAACCTTCGGCAGAGATATCGGCTTCTTTTCCCCGCACGTTGTTCTTCTTTTCGTCGATTTTAATTCCAAAGTAATCCATATCTTCGCATATCATCTTTCTCATCAAGCTCGAATTTTCGCCGATGCCTCCAGTGAACACCACTGCATCAAGGCCGTTCATCGCGGCAGCGTAGGCGCCTATATACTTTTTGGCCTGGTAAGCAAACATTTCGAGGGCCAGTTTGGCTCTGCGGTTCCCCTCGCTGGCCGCTTCTTCCAAATCCCTGAAATCGCTGCTCACTCCGGAAATGCCCAGCACTCCGCACTTTTTGTTGAGATATTCGTTCATTTTTTCCAGCGGTATCCCCTCTTTTTCCATCACAAATAGGGGCAGATAGGGGTCCATATTGCCGCTTCTGGTGCCCATTATTATTCCTTCCAGGGGCGTAAATCCCATGCTGTTTTCCACCGATTTTCCGCCATCCACCGCCGAAATGCTGGAGCCATTCCCCAGGTGCATCGTCACGAGTTTCAAAGTCTCAATGGGCCGGTTTAACATAGCTGCCGCCCTCATCGAGACGTATCGGTGCGACGTGCCGTGAAAGCCGTACTTCCTCACCCCATACTTCTCGTAAAGTTCGTAAGGCAGGCCGTAAAGGTAAGCCTTCTCGGGCATCGTCTGATGGAAAGCGGTATCGAACACTCCCACCATCGGCACATCGGGCAGAATCTCTTTTACGGCTTCTATGCCCCAGATATTGGGGGGATTGTGCAGGGGGGCCAGGTTAATGCATTCTTTTAATGTCTCCATCACCTTATCGTCAATCCGCACCGAACCGGAGAATTTCTCGCCCCCGTGTACGACTCGGTGGCCTACAGCCGTTATTTCCTTGAGGTCTTTTATCACGCCGTACTCTTCGTGTAACAGCGCTTCGAGCATCATTTTCACAGCCACTTTGTGATTCGGAATTTCCGCCTTTATTTCCACCTTGTCCTTGCCGGCGGGCTGGTGCTTCAGGACCGAGCCTTCGATGCCTATTCTCTCTACCAATCCTTTTGCCAGCACCGATTCGTCTTCCATGTTGAAAAGCTGATACTTCAATGAAGAACTGCCGCAGTTTATCACAAGTACTTTCATGGCCTTTCCTCCTTCACCTTATAAATCCTGGCTGGTCGCCTGCAGGGCCGTAATTGCCGCAACGTTCACGATATCATCCACGCTGCAGCCGCGGGACAGGTCGTTGATCGGCTTTGCCAGGCCCTGGCTGATAGGACCTATGGCTTCGGCCTTTGCCAGCCTCTGTACCAGTTTGTACCCTATGTTCCCTGCGTTCAGGTCAGGGAAGATCAAGATATTAGCCTTCCCGGCCACGGGGCTGTCCGGCGCCTTGGTTTTCGCCACCTTCGGAACCAGGGCCGCATCGGACTGCAGTTCGCCGTCCACTTTCAATTCGGGAGCTTTTTCTTTAAGCAGCCTGGTGGCTTCTACCACTTTGTCCACCATTTCGTGCTGGGCACTCCCTTTGGTCGAGAAAGAGAGCATGGCGATATAGGGTTCTTCGTCCATGAGAGCCTTCCACGTTCTGGAAGACGCAATGGCTATTTCCGCCAGCTGCTTCGCGTCGGGATTGGGATTGATGGCGCAGTCGGCAAAGAGCATGATGCCGTTAGAACCATATTCGCAGTTCGGCACCACCATAATGAAAGCGCTGGACACCACGCTGACTCCCGGGGCAGTCTTTACCACCTGAAAAGCGGGCCTGAAAACGTCGGCAGTGGCCGTTATCGCCCCGGCTACCATGCCGTCCACATCGTTGGCTTTCACCATCATGGTTCCGTACCATATGGGGTCCTTTACGAGTTCGGCGGCTTTTTCTTCAGTCATGCCCTTTTCTTTTCTGAGTTCGTAAAGCATCGCCGCGTAATCCTTCGCCTTGGGGGAGGTCGCCGGGTCGATGATCTCCAAATCTGAAATGTCGGCTCCCTGCGCGTTCACCTTTATTTTATCCTCGTTGCCCAGAAGTATGACGTCTGCCAGCTTCTCCTTTTTGATCGCGATGGCGGCCTGGACCACCCTTTCGTCGTGCCCTTCCGCCAGTACTAGGGTCTTTTTTGCAGCTTTGGCCCGTTCCCGGATTTTTTGAATGAGATCCATGATTTATAGCTCCTTTCTTTAAATTTTATTTGCTCATCTTGTTAGTATCCCCAGAAACAACCTTTGTGAAAATTTTTGTCGAACCTCGAAAGTAGAAATTCTACAAAAAGAACACATTTCCTCTATTTGAAAAAAATGAAGTTGTTATATAATAGTAGTAAGCTACTGAGGAGGTAGGTCCATGAAAATAGTAGGCGTTGTGGCAGAATACAATCCTTTTCACAAAGGCCACATGTACCACCTGAGCAAAATCCGCTCCGACTTCAGGCCGGACGGTATCATCTGCGCCATGAGCGGCAACTTCGTCCAGAGAGGCGAACCCGCCATTTTCGATAAATGGGCCCGGGCCCGGATGGCCCTGGGAGGCGGCGCCGACCTGGTCTTCGAAATACCCACCTGCTTTGCCTCGTCGACGGCCGAAATATTCGCTGAGGCTGCCGTAAAACTTCTGAATTCCACCGGCCTCGTAAATTGCCTCAGCTTCGGGATTGAGGAATACAAAATCGAAGAACTCCACACGGTTTCGGAGATCCTCGCCTGGGAACCCGATTCTTTCAAAAGTTTGATAAAAAAACATTTAAAAGAGGGGCTTTCCTTCCCATCCGCCAGGGAAAAAGCCCTCCTGGAGCTTCTCTCCGGCAAATTGCCTCAGGACAACCTGAACCACATATCCGAACTGCTGAAAAAACCCAATTTCATCCTCGCCGTCGAATACCTCAAGGCCATAAAAAAATACCGGATGAACATGGAAATTTTGCCGGTCAAAAGAGAAGGGGCCGGTTACCACGAAAAAGATCTTCACAAGAAATATCCCAGCGCCAGCGCCATCCGGGAATATCTCAAAAAAAATGGAGGAGGAGAGATTTCCCACTTTCTTGCTTCGGCAGTTCCTCCCCACTGCGCCGAAATAATAAAAAGTGAAATCGAGAGGGGAAAAGGCCCTGTCTTTTTGGAGAATTTTGAAATACTCATGCTCGGCCTGCTGCGGAGAAGTCTCGATGAAGAGCTCAGGTCCTTTTTCGACATCACCGAAGGGCTGGAAAACCGAATAAAGCAGGCCGCCAAAAAGGCCACCGACCTCAATGAATTGATAGGAGAAATAAAATCCAAAAGGTATCCGGAGACGAGAATCCAGCGAATACTGATCCACGTCCTCCTGAATATAGAAAAAGAGTTGGTGGCGAGCAGGACTCCGAATTACCTCAGGGTATTGGGGTTCTCCAAAAGGGGTCTGGAAATCCTGCGAGAGATCAAAAAACGAAGCGAGTTACCCATAATAGTCCGGGCCGCCGAATACAAAAAATTAACGGGCTCAGCCCGGCGAATGTTCGAAATAGACCTTTTAGCTTCTGACCTGTACTCGCTGGTCCTGCCTTCAAAAGGTATGAGACGCGGAGGTCGGGATTTCAGCACGGAAGTAATCAGGCCTTTATAAATTTTCCAGATAATCCAGCACGTCCTGCAGGGTCCTTACGGGGACCAATTTTATGCCCAGATTCTCCGCTGCCTCCCGGGCTTCCTCCGCATTGTTTTCCGGCACAAAAAATATCTCGGCCCCGTCCCTTTTGGCTGCCGCCACCTTTTGCACCACGCCGCCTATCTCGCCTACGCTTTCATCGAGGCTTATGGTGCCGGTTCCGGCTATTTTATGGCCTCGGGTCAGATCCCCGGGAGTCAGCTGGTTTAAAATCTCCAGAGTAAACATCAAGCCGGCGGAAGGGCCGCCGATATCGCCCGTATTGATATTTATATCGAGCGGCAGGATCGGTTTCCAATCTAAAGTGGTGATAAAAACCCCTATTATGGGCTTTCCCTTTTCGGTCTTGCTCTCCATCGTGGGAACCGTTAATGTTAGCTCCTCTCCGTTTCTTATGATTTTCAAATTCACTTTGTCCCCTATTTTGTGCTTGGTGACTAAATTTATCACTTCTTCGGCCAGATTCACCTTCACGCCGTCAACGCCCACTATTATGTCTTCCGGCTGTACCAAACCTTTGGCGGGACTGTCTTCCATCACTTCCACGACCTTGGCCCCATTTCCACGGATCTCGGTCTCGTATCCCGCCCGCCTTAAAGCCACCACCTCCGCAATCTTCTGGCTTTCCTGCATCCACTGCTTCATATACTCCATGTATTTTTTCATATCCATGCCCTCAGGGATGACCTGTTCGCTTGGCTCGATGTCGACGAACGGATTGAAAGCAGCATAAATAGCCAGGGGCAGGTTTAACGGCCTGGTGGATACGGTGGTCAGCAAGAAGGCCCCTTCCTCATCTCTCACGCCCTCTTCCACCTCAACGATTTCTTTTAAATCTACCGTCACTCCGGGAGCCACTATTGTGTAATTATTCGCCATATAAAAATTCGCAGCGACAAGCAGGATTGCGATTAATACGATCCAAAAACGCTTCCTCACTTTGCTCCGTCCCTTCTTTCCAAAATTGTAAAAATCTGTGGCAAAACAGCCTCTGTGGCTCTCATTCCCTCTCTTATGCACCTTTCCGGCTCGCTGAAGGCAAGGGGATTCACGTTTTCCAGATTGGGCCTGATCAATACATCGCAATCGTAGCCTTTGAGAGATTGAATTTCTTGTCCCATGACTTCAAAGGTCTGTAATAAAATATCGTAAATATTGCTCAAAGCTGATCTGGCCGTGAAACCCAACTCGACCCCTATTACCACGTCGGCCCCCATCTCGCGGGCCTCCCGGCCGGGAACTCTCTCGAGAACTCCTCCGTCCACCAGGACCATCCCATCGGTCCTCACGGGGCTGAAGATCCCCGGAATGGCTATACTGGCCCTGACGGCTGTAGCCACATTTCCTTCTCTCAGCAATACGAGCTTTTTTGATTTCAGGTCCGTCGCAACGACTCCCAGCGGAATGCTGAGTTCGTCAAAATTCCTATTTCTTGTGAGCAGCCTCAGCATTTCCTCCACTTTATTTCCCGCTATAAATCCGACCTTTGGAAAAGTCAAATCTACAAAATGTCTTCTCTTTATATGATAAGCTAAAGATTCAATATAATTCACTTTGACCCCTGCAGCATAAAGGGCCCCTATCAAGCTGCCTATGCTGGAACCGGTAATGACGTCGATGGGAATTCCGTGTTTTTCGAGAACCTTTATGACGCCTATGTGAGCGTAGCCTTTAGCAGCTCCGGAGCCCAGGGCAAGACCTATTTTGGGCCTTACTTCCAACTCCTTTCTCATCCCTTCTTTTAAAGAATATGTGCGTCTTCACGAAAATATATATATTTTTGAAGAAATTAAATAGGAGGCAAAAGAATGAGGTTGAGAATTCCAAGAAGCAAAGTAGTCAAGTTAAGCCAATTGGTCCTTCCCTCCCTGGCAGTGGCGATAACGTTAGCCATAATCCGATTCCCGGAAGAGGCTTTTCAGGCCGCTTTTGAAGGGCTCGACGTGTGGTTCAACATTGTGCTCCCGGCCCTACTTCCCTTTTTCATAGGCTCTCAGTTGCTGATGGGGCTAGGGGTCGTTCATTTCATGGGAGTTCTCCTGGAACCCTTTATGCGCCCCCTCTTCAACGTCCCGGGCACCGGTTCTTTCGTCATGGCCATGGGGCTAGCGAGCGGCTATCCTTTAGGTGCCATGCTCACGGGAAAATTGGTGAAGAAGCGGTTTTTCAACGCCCGGGAAGCCGAACGCCTGGTATCTTTTAGCAACACCGCCGATCCCCTTTTCATGGTCGGAGCAGTGGCCGTCGGAATGTTCAAAGACGTGCGCATAGGGGCGATTATCACCATGTCTCATTACATTTCGGCCCTTCTCGTGGGCATTGCCATGCGATTTTACGCCCTGAAATCGGAAAAAACTCCCCAGCCTGCGTCTTTTAGAAAAAACGAAAGCATCATGCTGAAAGCCACCCGAGAACTCTTGAGAGCCCGAAAGGAAGACGGGAGGCCCTTCGGACAGCTCCTGAGCGATAGCATAAAGGACTCTATCAATTCGCTGCTGTTGATTCTCGGCTTCATCATCCTCTTTTCGGTCGTCATCCGGATATTAACGGTAGCCGGTTTTGTCAACTTGCTCGTCCCGGCAGTTAACATTTTGCTAAATGTATTCGGCCTCGATTCCAGCCTATCGCCGGCCATAATCAGCGGTATTTTTGAAATAACTTTGGGGACCAAGCTCGCGAGCACCGCCGACGCCCCCCTCATTCAAAGGGTCATCGTCGCCAGCGCTATAATAGCGTGGAGCGGCATGTCAGTCCACTTCCAGGTGATGAGCATGCTGAGCAATACGGATGTGAAGATCTTCCCTTACATAATGGCCAGAATCCTTCACGCCTTTTTGGCCGGCATCGTAACTTATATCATGATGACCTTTCCTATCGGGGGGTTCGCTTCGTGGTCCATGCCTGTGTTCGCCGTCGCTCCGGCGAGAACATCTTCCAGCTGGCTCAATATTTTCGCTGTTTCAAGCCAGGTGTTCATGCTCCTCTTCAGCTTGCTCGTGTTGCTTTCGATAATACTTTATCTCATTAAAGGTTTCGAGGTAATATCTTTTAAAGTTATAAAAAAATAAAAATCACATCCTCTGGTTTAACTCTTCCCTGCCATCCCGGACCGAAGTTAAAATTTTCTCCAGATGTTTTTCCAGTTGGGCCAGCACTTCGTCGGCGTATTTATTCGCTCCTACCCTTATCTCTCTCGCCGCCTTTTTGGAAGAAGCCAAAATCTCCTCCGATTTTTCGCGAGCTATCTTTACTATCTCGTTCTGATCTACCATTTTTTCGATATGTTCTTTTGCTTCTTTTAATATCATTTCTCCCTCTTTCTGGGCTTCAACCAGAATCCGCTGCCTTTCCTCCAAAATTTTTTTTGCCTTTTTTATCTCGTCGGGCAGGACTTTAATCATATCGTCCAATAGGCTCAAAATTTTTTCCTGGTCCACTATCACCTTGTTGGAAAAGGGGATTCGGGAACCTTCACTTATTAAACTTTGGAGCTTTTCTATGTAATCGTAAAATTCCATCAACTCAACCCTCCACATGGCAAAATTAGTTCTTCAGGGCAAATTTTTGCCTCAATTTTTCCTCCACGACAGGGGGCACCAGGTCTTTCACGCATCCTCCGAAACTGGCCACTTCTCTCACTATGCTCGAACTTAAAAATGAATATTTCGTGCTAGTCATGATGAAAACCGTCTCCAGGTCCTTGTAAAGTTTCTTGTTCATCAGGGCCATCTGCAGTTCGTATTCGAAATCGGAAACCGCCCTTAAGCCTTTTATCACGATTTTCGCATTTCTCTTCCGGGCAAAATCTACCAGCAGGCCGTTGAAGTAATCCACTTCTACGTTGGGCAGGTGTTTTACAGCATCTTTGATCATTTCAATTCGTTCTTCCATCGTAAAGAGGTATTTTTTGCTGGGGTTTTGCAAAACGGCGACTATCAGTTCATCGAAAATCTTCGATCCTCTTTCGATTATATCCAGATGGCCGTTGGTTATTGGATCAAAACTCCCTGGGTATATTGCTATGGACATCTCTACTCACTCCCGTAAAAAAAGATAGCTTGGTAATCCCGTACCTCTTCTCTTTGTAACAAATTATGCCAGGTGGAGCCTTCAAATCTTCTGATACAGAATGCTGGACCACAATTACGGAACCGGGCTTTAACAATTTGGAGCATGTTACAGCTTCCAGGCAATCGGAGGCATACCCTCTGTCGTAGGGCGGGTCGATAAAAATCACGTCGTAGGCCTCGCCGTTATTTTCGAGCATCCTCAATCCTTTAGAAAAATCAGCCTTTATTACTACGCACTTATCGGCGATCCCTAAAAGATCGAGGTTTTCCCTGATTATTTTACAGGCAAATCCGTTTTTTTCAATAAAAGCTGCTCTTTCCGCGCCGCGGCTCAAGGCCTCGATCCCCACGCTCCCGGTGCCTGCAAAGATGTCGAGAAAGCTTGAGTCCGCTATTTTTTCTCCCAATATATTAAAAAGCGATTCTCTCACCATGTCGGAAGTGGGCCTGGTGCTTTGGCCGGGAAGGGACTTTATCCTCCTCCCCCTGAACACTCCACCCGTTACTCTCATCATTGACATTTCACCCTTTAGCTGGTCTAGTATTATTCTAACATATTCATCCTGTATTTCAATAAAATTTAAAAGTTTACAGTTTTATTATGTATAAAACCCACGAAAAAGGATAAAAATATTAGTGTAAAAATCAAATTCCCCAAAGCTCTTCCTCCGGTTTCTCCTCTCCCAATGCCGGCGCTTTTACGCCGGCATCAAATTTTATTTTTATGCCTGAAAAGAATAAAGAACAGACTCTATTTTTCATAGAGCCTGTTCTCTGCAGTATAGTTTAGTGAGTGGTCTGGCCACCACTTATACGTCTCTCATAATCCTCAATCATCTTGCGAACCATGTGACCGCCTACAGCGCCGCAATCCCTGGCCGAGTAGTTGCCCCAGTAACCATCAGGCGGAGCGGTGATACCGACCTCGCGGGCAACTTCAGCTTTGAATTGTTCCATAGCCTTGTAAGCTTCGGGAACTACGAGTTTGTTTCTCTTCTGTCCAAGACCCATTTTTGAATCACCTCCTTCGTTTTTCTAGTCTTAATATAACCTGAGTAATAGTCCAAAATACTAGAACTATCTGCCTGAAAAACCAACACGTGTATTAATAAATTACTTATTTTTCTAATTGTCATTTTTTAAATTATTTTTATTCTTTCGTTTATGGCCTTTCGAAGTCCTTCGTACTCGGCCTTTGAAAACAAATCCTTCTCTATTATTTCAGCCGCCAGAGACTTTGTAGTCTCCAGAATTCGAATATCTTTGATCAGAGGGACGAACTTGAATTCCGGCAGTCCGTGCTGCCGAACCCCCAGGAATTCGCCGGGACCCCTGATCTCCAGGTCTTTTTGAGCTATTTCAAAGCCGTTATTGCTTTTCATCATGAAATTTAACCTGGCCCGGGCGATTTTGTCCTTAGAACCGGTGATGAAAATACAGTAGGATTTGAGACTGCTCCTCCCTACTCTCCCCCGAAGCTGGTGGAGCTGGGCGAGGCCAAATCTCTCGGCGTTTTCGACCACCATGACCGTAGCCGACGGCACGTCCACACCTACTTCTATGACCGTAGTGGCCACCAAAAGGTCGATTCGCCGGGCTATGAAATCCTTCATGACGGCGTCCTTTTCTTCGGCTTTCATTTTTCCGTGCAAAATGCCTATAGTGAGGTGGGGAAATCTTTTTGATAGCTCGGCGCCGATTTCTTCCACGCTCGCAATTCCCAATTCGCTTTCCTCCACCGCCGGGCACACCACATAGGCCTGATGGCCTTTTTTAATTTCTGCTTCGACGAACCTGTACACCCTATCTCTCATGCTGTCATCCACCACATAGGTATCTACTTTTTGGCGGCCCGCCGGCATCGTGTCTATTATCGATATATCCAGATCCGAATACAGAGTGAGAGCTAGCGTCCTCGGAATCGGTGTAGCGCTCATCACAATGACGTCCGGGCTATGCCCTTTTTTGACCAAAGCCTCCCTCTGCTTTACGCCGAAGCGGTGCTGCTCATCAGTTATCACGAGTCCCAGCCGTTTAAATTTAATGTCGTCCTGGATGATGGCATGGGTCCCAACTATGATATCCACTTCACCGCTTTCCAGACCTTCGGTAACTTTTCTTTTTTCGGCCTTCGGCATATCGCCCTTTAGAACTTCTACTCTTACCTCCAGGGGTTCCAAATATTTTTTCAAAGTGGCGGTGTGCTGTACGGCGAGGATCTCGGTGGGCACCATAAAGGCCCCCTGATAGCCGTTTTTAGCGGCAAGATAAAGGGCCAGGGCAGCCACCACGGTTTTCCCCGAACCTACATCTCCCTGAATCAATCGGTTCATCACGCGCTCGCTTTTCAGATCCGAAATTATTTCCCTCACCACTTTTTCCTGACCTTTGGTGAGAGTAAAGGGCAGGTTTTTCAAAAAAGGCGTTATATCGAAATCCTCATATTTATTTTTTCTTTTCTCACCCATTATATGCCTTCTGGTCACCATCATGGCGAGCTGAAAGACCAGGAGTTCTTCGAAAGCCAATCTCTCCTGGGCCCGCCTTAAATTTTCCCAGCTTTCCGGGAAGTGGATATTTTTCAGGGCCTCCAGCTTCGGCATGAGCTTGTACTTTTCCAAAAGGCTCAAAGGCAGAACTTCTTCTACTCTCAGATCTTCTTGGAAGACATTTTTTATTATCTTCCTTAGAATTTTTTGAGTGAGACCTTTGGTCAAAGGGTATACCGGGCAGATTTTAACGTAGTCCGAGCTATTTATATCTTCGAATCTCTGCCAATCGGGATTTGCAATTTCGTACGCACCAAAATTTTTCTTCATCTTCCCCACTAAAACGAGCCGGTCTCCGGGTTTAAAGGCATCCTTCATGTACGGCTGATTAAAAAAAACGGCAAAGCCTTTTCGCTTGCCATCGGTTATAGGGATCTTCACTATTTTCATTCCCGAGCGGGTAACCACATCCTGGCCTTTTTCTAAAACTACGCAGGGGAAGGCGCCCACCTCTTCTCCTGCGAGGCCTTGCTCGAAATTCTGCGGCGTAAGATCCAGATAGCGCCGGGGCAACAGGTAAAGAAGGTCTAACACCGTATTTACGCCGAGGGAGCGCAGCATTCTCGCTCTGGAAGGTCCCACGCCTTTTATGTACTGGACCTCTTTAGTCAAGTCCAACGTCCTCACCTCTGCTATTCAAGGGAAACTATATAATAGTAAAGGCTCTGGCCGCCACGGTATACCTCCACTTCAAAATCCGGATACTTTTCTGCCATTTTAGCCGCAACATCTTCGGCTTCTTCCTGAGTCACTTCTTCTCCGTAATAGAAAGTCAGCATTCCGGATTGCTTTTTGGATGCCATCTTTTCGACCAGTTCTTCCAGAACTTCTTTCCTGTCGCGTCCAATGGCCACCATTTCGCCGTCCATAATGCCTAAGACATCGCCTTCTTTTATATCAGTTCCGTTCCACTTGGAATCCCGGGCCGCAAAGGTAACTTCCCCCGTTATCACGTTTTCCAGCGAATCACCCATCCTTCTTGCGTTTTCCTCGGCGCTCAGAGCAGGATCGTACGCCAGAAGGGCCGAAATCCCCTGGGGAATCGATTTGGAAGGCACGACAAATACTTTTTTATCGGTTAAATTTTTCACCTGCTCTGCCGTAAGAATAATATTCTTATTGTTGGGAAGGATTATAATACTGGTGGATTTCGCATCTTCGACAGCCGATAAAATCTTCTCGATGCTGGGATTCATGCTCTGACCGCCTTCGACGACGACCCCGGCACCGATGCTATTAAAGATCTCCTTCAATCCATCGCCCGAGACCACCGCCACAATTTCGGTATCCTTGACCTCCCCATCGTCTTCATGACCAAGACTCTGATTTGCCGAATTCTTCACGAATTCCTCGTGCTGCAACTTCATATTGTCCACTTTTACTTTCGTAAGTTCTCCCCACTTTAAGGCTTTCTCCAATACTTCCCCTGGGTGATTGGTGTGCACGTGGATTTTTATCACGTTGTTCATCCCGGTGATCAAAAGCGAATCCCCAAGGCTCGAGATCTGCGACCTTAAAGTTTCCAGGTCCGGGCTGGAGTTCTCAGTCTGCAGGATCAATTCGGTGCAGTACATATATTCGAGATTTTCTACGTTTATATTTGCCGGTTCTGGACCGGTTTCGGCAGCTACCTCTTCCGATTTGTACTCATCTAAAACGCTCGGATTTTTCAGAACCTGCAAAAAACCTTCCATTAAAAATATTAAGCCTCTTCCACCGGCGTCCACAACTCCGGCCTCTTTCAAAATCGGCAGCATCTCGGGAGTCTTTTGAAGCACTTTTTTGGCGTGCTCTATGGTTTTTTCCAAAGTGACCACTACGTCCTTGGATTTTTTTGCTTCAAGGATCATCCGCTCTGCCGCTTCCCTCGCCACTGTGAGGATGGTACCTTCCACAGGTTTTAAGACCGCCTTATAGGCTTCCTCCACGCCTTTCTTAAAGGCCTCTGCCAGTTCCTTCGGGTTCAAAGAGTCCTTCCCCTCAGGTACGCCCAAGGCAAACCCCCGGAACAATTGGGACAAAATGACCCCCGAGTTTCCCCTCGCGCCCATCAGGGCACCCCACGCTGCGGCATCCACGATTCGCTTCAGGTCATCGCTCTTTATCTTCATCGCTTCCGCTACTGCCTGCTCCATAGTTAACGACATATTAGTGCCGGTGTCGCCATCGGGCACCGGATAAACATTGAGCGAATTTACAACTTTTTTATTCTGCTCCAAAACTCGTGCCGAGTGTATGAGTATTTTTTTAAAAAGTGCACCATCAATTTTTTCCAGCGACAATTAGACAACCTCCCCTACTGACTATTTCACTCGCACGCTCTGAACGAAAACGTTGACTTTATCTGGCGCAAAGCCTAAGTATTGCTGCAGCGAATAATGGACTTTCTCAATCACGTTGTTGGCCACTTCGCTTATTTTCGTGCCGTACCGAACGGCTATGTAAAGGTCGATAATCAGCTCGTCTTCCGTGACTTTAACCTCCACGCCTTTCCCCAAATTCTCCCTGCCTAACAGATCTACTATGCCGTCGCTGACCTTCCTCGATACCATGCCGACCAAACCGTAGCATTCGATCGCCGCATTGCCTGCGAGGACGGCAATTACTTCTTTCGAAATATGTATGCTCCCGAGGGAATTTTTAACAATATTTTTCACCCATCCAGCCTCCTCTTAAAGCTTTTACATTCTATTAACAGATTCATTATAATATATTTTAAGCTCTTATTCTAGGTTTATTGCATAATACCTGCTTGATGTGATAAAATTAGTTTGTGTTTTGTTTATAGAAAAGGAGGTGTAACCATGGCCAAATGCGAAATCTGCGGAAAAGTGCCCAGGACCGGAATGCAGGTGAGCCATTCCAATATCCACACCAAGAGGACCTGGTCCCCTAATGTTCAGAGAGTTAGAGCCATCGTGGACGGCGTGCCCAGGCGGATCAGCGTGTGCACTCGCTGCTTGCGCTCTGGAAAAGTAAAAAGAGCGGAATAAAAAAAGCGTGCCGACAAGCACGCTCTTTTTATTCCCCTGTTTCCCGCGAAAAAATGCTGAGTATCTTTTTTACTATATTCCCCAGTTTTTTCGGCATTTTGAAAACGTAAATTTTTACCACATCCCTGCCTCCCTTCACCATTTTTGCTGATATAGCATCAAACCAGACCATATTAAAAAACCGCCCACAGCCATCATCCAGATCCAAGAGGGCAGGTGGGTGATTAGGACAACGGACCCTGTAAATGCCGCTGCAATCCCGAGCACCTTTTTGATATTAAAGCGGAGCCCCACTAGACCACCCCCGCGGCATAATACTTCTCATGATATTTATATTCCAAAACCAAAACCTTTGCTACAAAAAACCCCCCTCATTGGGGGGGTATATTTTTGAGTCGACGGATGGCCGAAGCCGGGTCCTGGGCGTTGTAAATGGCCGAACCGGCGACGAGGATGTCCGCTCCGGCTTCTACAATTTCCCGCGCATTTTTCTCGTTTATTCCGCCGTCCACTTCAATCAGCACGTCGAGATTTTTCGATACGATCCTGGATTTGAGTTCCTTTATTTTATCGAGCATCCCTCTTATAAAGCTCTGACCGCCAAAGCCGGGATTTACAGTCATGATGAGAACCATGTAGACGTCTTCCAGTATATGGTCCAGGGTACTCAAAGGGGTAGACGGGTTCAAAGCCACAGCCGGCAAAGCCCCTTTATCCCTTATGGTCTGAATCACCCGGTGCACGTGGACCGTCGATTCCACGTGGACCGTCAGGATATCGGCCCCGGCTTTTATGAACTCTTCCACGTACCTTTCCGGGTTAGTTATCATCAGGTGAACGTCAAAGGGAAGCGAACACTTCTTTCGCAGGCAGGATATCACCGGGGGGCCAATCGTTATGTTGGGAACGAAATGCCCGTCCATCACATCCACGTGCAGGAGGTCCGCCCCAGCCTTTTCCACCCTTTCCACTTCTTCATATAGCCTGCTGAAATCAGCAGACAAAATCGATGGCGCGACTTTTGTCATTTTCTTTCACCTCACAAAGTTTCTTCAGACCAGAGTTCATCGTCTATCCATATTCTAACCTTGACCGAGCCCCTTCCTTCTATGGGAACCAGCAGGGGGCTATCCTCGGGCTTATGCTTATTCTTGTAGACCTCCCGGGTTCCCAAATCGTCGGAAACCTCGATTCTTACTGTAAACTTCTCCGGTTCCGCTGGCAGCAGAATGGAGAGGCGGGCCCTTTTCACTTCAGGCGGACCGCTGCTCACCACGAGATTTACCGACGACCCCTCTTCAACTTCTGCCCCCGGTTTCGGATCTTGATCGATGACCGTGTCTTTAGAGGCTTCGGAAGACTTAAAATCGACTTTCCCCAGCTTTAAGTTGTTGTTTTCGAGTTCCTTTTTAGCCTCTTCCAGGTCCTTTCCGATTAGAAGCGGCGTGTTTATCTTTTTCTCTCTAGGCCCCAGGCTCACCACGTAACTGATTTGCGTGCCTTCCGGCACCTGTATACCTTCCCTCGGGGTTTGATCTATCACTATTCCTTCGGGATATTCGTCGGAATACTCCTCCTTCTTATTCCCCACTTTGAATTTATTGCTCTCAATGAGATTTATAGCATCCTGCTCCGTAAGTCCTACTAAATTCGGAACGCCCTGCGTTCTAGGCCCTTTGCTCACCACCAGCTCTATCGGCGGATGATTGATTTTGACCACGGTCCCGCCCTTGGGGGTCTGGTCGATCACCTGCCCCGCCGGCTCTTCGGAAAAGATCCGGTCCACCACTTCGGCTTTCAGCCCTTTGTCCTGCAGTATCTCTATAGCCTCCTCCTCGCCGTAACCCACTACGTTCGGGACCGTAACTTCGGGAACGTAAAAATACCTGCGTGCAATCACCATTCCCAAATAAGAGAAAGCCGCAAAAAGCAAGACAAGCGCAAGGCCGATGGCCAGTCCCCTTAAAAAGTTGGGACGCTTTTTAGGCTCTTTTTCTTTTCTCTTCAATACCGGTTCCTCGAAGGAATCGATGACCATGGTCTTTTCTAACTCCGAGGGTCTGAAATTCAACACTTCTATATCTTTTTCAGCTCTGGCGAGCTCTCTCTTTAGGTCTGAGGCCTTCTGGAATCTCTCATCCGGCGATTTGGAAATGCACTTCATCACGATCTGTTCCAGGGCAGGGGGAAAGCCCGGCACCAGCTGCGAAATGGGCTTTGGCTCTTCCTGAATGTGCTTTAAGGCCACGGCCACGGGACTGTCCCCGTCAAAAGGCACGCGTCCTGTAAGAGCTTCGTAGAGAAGGACTCCTAAGGAGTAGATATCGCTCCTCTCGTCCACGTAACCTCCCCGAGCTTGCTCCGGCGAGAGGTAGTGGGCCGAACCTAGTAGACCTCCCGTATTGGTGATCGTAGAGCCAGTCGCAGCTCTCGCTATGCCGAAATCGGTGACCTTTACCCTTCCTTCGGGAGTTATTATTATGTTGTGCGGCTTTATATCCCTGTGAACTATCTTATTCTTGTGGGCGCATTCGAGGGCGTCGCAGATTTGCTTTGCTACTTCTATGACTCTGGAAGGGGCAAGAGGCGCTTCTTCTCTTATCAGTTCTTTTAAGGTCCTGCCTTCCACGTACTCCATCACAATGTAGTAGATTCCGTCTTCCTGCCCCACGTCGTATATGTTTACTATGTTTGGATGTGACAAGCTCGCTGCCGCCTGGGCTTCCCTCCGGAACCTCATGACGAAATTTTCGTCGTTGGAGTATTCAGGCCTCAACACTTTGATGGCTACAATCCGGTTGAGGAGGTTGCACCGGGCCTTATATACTACGGCCATCCCTCCTCCGCCTATTTCCTCCAAAATGACGTACCTATTTCCCAATGTTTTACCTATCATAACTCATCACTTCTCCATATCTATTCCACAAGTATGAGCACCACAGTAATATTGTCGTAGCCACCCCGGTCGTTTGCAGCCTGAACCAGCCCGTCGGCGGCAGTTTCAATACTGCCGGATTTTAAAATTATTTCCTTTATCTTCTCATCTTCCAGCATGTTTGTAAGGCCATCGCTGCAGAGCAAAAAGATATCCCCCTTCATATATTCATGAGTCGATACGTCTACAATCACATTTTCGTATGCCCCTAAAGCCCTGGTTATCACGTTCCGCATCGGATGGTACCTCATTTCTTCTGCCGTGAGCCTGCCTTCTTCCATAAGCTGCCATACCAGGGAGTGGTCCTTTGTGAGTTGCTTTAGACTTCCCTCTCGGAGCAGGTAAGCCCGGCTATCCCCTACATGGCCTATGTAAAGCATGCCGTCCTTGAAAAGAGCAAGCGTGGCAGTGGTCCCCATTCCGGCGAGTTTATCCGATTCAAGGGAGTTTTTATAAATTTTTTCGTTGGCAACTAAAAACGCCTCTCTAATAAGCGCAGTCATATCGTCCCGGAAAGACGGAGCATCGAATTTTGCCTTTATGTACGAGGAGATTTCTTCCACCGCCAACCGACTTGCTACTTCGCCGGCTTTGTGGCCTCCCATGCCGTCGGCCACCATGAAGAACAACGGCTCCTCTTTACTTTCCGGAGCATAAAAGGTATCCTCGTTATTGGACCTCAGCTTGCCCCTGTCACTTTTTGCACAATAAATCATTTTTTCACCTCATTGAGAAAGCTTCTCCGCAACTGGCCACAGGCAGCCTCGATATCGGCCCCCATTTCCTGCCTCACAGTAACAGAAATGCCGTAGCTCTTTAAAATTTCTTCAAAAACTTCGATTTTGTCAAAGGTACTTCTTCTAAAATCCCTTTCCCTCACCGGGTTCAGCGGTATGAGATTTACGTGGCATAGAAGGCCTTTTAGCAAACGAGCGAGTTTCACCGCACATTCTTTAGAATCGTTGACGCCGGATATCATGATGTATTCGAAAGTTACACGCCTTTTCGTTTTTATTATATAATATTTGCACGCATCTAACAATTCCATTATCGGGTATCGGCGATTGACGGGAACCAGCCTGTCCCTCAAATCATCGGAAGGGGCGTGGAGGGATACCGAAAGCGTGATGGGAAGTTCTTCTTCGGCCAGGCGCCTTATCCCCGGCACAATCCCGCAGGTGGATACGCTCATCCTCCTGTAGCTTATGTTGAACGCCAATTCAGAGTTCAATATCCGCAAAAACTTCATTAGCTCGTCGTAGTTGAGAAGCGGTTCGCCGCTGCCCATGACTACCACGTGGCTTACCCTTTTTCTTAAATCTTCCTGAATCGCCAGCACCTGGTCCACCATTTCGGCACAAGTCAGGTTCCTCCTGAAGCCGCCCAGGGTCGAAGCGCAAAAGGCACACCCCATGGCACAGCCGACCTGGCTGGATACGCAAACGGTGGTGCCGTAATGGTGCTCCATCTTCACGCTTTCGATAATTTCTCCGTCCTCCAGCAAAAAAAGATACTTTACCGTTTCATCCTTCTTCGACTCAAATTTCCTGTAGATTTTTATCCTGCTCACGCGGCATATCTCTTTCAACTTGAGGGCGAGGTTTTTCGGTATATCGGTCATTTTTTCAAAATCCTCGACTCCTTTGTAGATCCACCGAAAAACCTGGCGCGCCCTGTAAGCGGGTTCTCCTAAAGACTTAAAAAAATCCTGAAGCTCTTCTATGGTCATACCTTTCAGGTCCATCATCTGTACGAAACTACCCCTTTATTGTTTTCTAATAAGCCTGGCGATGAAAAATCCGTCCGTTCCGTGCAAGTTCGGATATATCTGTATATATCCACCCGGTTCCTTCAAAGTTCTCAAGAGGGCCTCCGGCAAAAAGGGCCTTACGTCGTCCAGTTCAAAATCCCGGTTTTCCTCCAGGAATTTCTCCACGACCTTTTCGTTTTCCTCCGGCTCTATGCTGCAGGTGCTGTAAACTAAAGTGCCGCCCGGCTTTACGTACAAAGAAGAAATCTTCAAAATGTCCTGCTGTTCCCTTTTCAGGCCGACGATGTCCTCCGGCTTCTTCGCCCATTTTATGTCCGGCTTTCTCCTGATCACTCCCAATCCGCTGCAGGGTGCATCCACCAGCACCTTGTCGAACTGTCCAAATTTTTCCGCATCCGGGATTTTGGCATCCCGAACTTCCGGATGAACGATGGTGGCCCCCAACCGGCGGCAGTTTTCCATTAAAAGTTCTATCCGGTGGGGATAAAGGTCCCAGGCCCATATTTCCCCATGGTTTTTCATGAGCTGCGCGATGTGGGTCGTCTTGCCGCCAGGAGCTGCGGCCACATCCAGCACCCTTTCGCCGGGCTCGGCTCCCAATACCCTAGACACCAGCATGGAACTTTCGTCCTGGGGCTGAAAAAAACCCTCTTTAAAACTCCGAAGGCTACTCAAAGGCGGTCCGTCCTCGATGTAGAGGGCTTCTTCCAGGAAAAGCCCGGAACTGCACTTTACACCCTCCTCATCGAAGAGCCTTATCAAATCATCTCTTCTTATCTTTATTTCGTTCACCCGCACGCACAACTTCGCCTTATCGTTGAAGGCTCGAAGCAATGACTCGGTAAAATCAAAGCCGAAAAGCTCAACCCACCTTCGGACCATCCACTGCGGAAAGGAATAATAGATGGAAAGATATTTCAAGGGCTCCTTGGTGGGCTCGGGGTAATCTATGCTTTCTTTATTCCTGATCACATTCCTCAAAATGCCGTTGACAAACCCCGCAGCCCCTTTGCCGACCGATTTAGCCGCATTTACCGACTCGCTGACCGCCGCGTAATCCGGAATTTTGTCCAGAAACAGTATCTGATAAAGGCCTACCCGGAGGCAATTCAATACGAAAGGGTGAATGCTGCTTATTTTCGGTTTTGAAAACTTAGAGAGCACATAATCCAGGCGCAGCCTGTGTTTTACCACCCCGTAAACTAGTTCGGTAATGAGGGCCCGGTCCTCTTTTTCAATTTCAGGAGTCAGATGCCGGTTCAAAGCCAGGTTCGAGTAGGATCCATTTTCCACTTCAGTTAGTATTTTCACTGCAAGAAATCGCGGGCTCTTGTTCTTCATCTGCCTTTAACTCCTTTTCTCTCCCCATGAGGAAAAATTCCAGGGCTTCTTTCACTTTTTTTACATCTACTTTCGTATTTACGCACGGCCCCTCGGGCCTTATATTTAATATGCCCAAAACCGGAATCGGGTTTGTGTCAAGGATTCCCTCGGAAAGGTCCCTTTCGCAGGCAATGGCCACGATCGCCTTGGGCCTTAAATCCATCACTATCTTCCTCGCCAACGTCCCTCCGGTGGCTACGGCCATATGCACTCCCCTTTCCTCGGCCAGCGCGATGAGCTTCGATATGTCGCACCTTCCACATCGCCGGCAATTTTTCACATCGGCCGTGATCTTATACGGGCAATCCCAGCGCTGGAGGCAGTGAGGGGCCAATATGAGGACATCTGCAGGCTTCAACCGGTAATTTTTGGCCTTTACCAGGTTGTTGTTCACTTCGATATAGGAACTCTTTATTAAATCTTTGGGTATGTGAAACACCCTCCCCAGGGCAACGGTGATGGGGAAAAGTAGGTTCACAGAAAAATTTATCAGCCGCTCCAGCCCGAAAAAGCCTTTTACGTGCCACAACGTCAGCACCGTCGCCGCGAGGCCCAGGCTCAGGAGCACGATGAGCGCGGTCAGGATCACCAGAATTGCGAACAACGTCCATTTGTAAAAGCGGGTGAACCTGTTAAAGTAAAGCGACACTCCGGCCGTCGCCAGAGCGGCCAAAATGGCAATGCTGATCAGAAGCAAACTTATATATATCCGCTTTTTGGCCTTACCCATTTCCATCATTAGAAAAAAACTCTCCCTCGGCTATCGGATGCCCCCGCAAATATTCGGCGGCAGACATCCTCTTTTTCCCCGCTTCCTGCAGTTCGGTTATGAGCAAAACTCCGTCGCCGGTCCCGACCAATATGCCGCGCTCCTTATCGATCCCCAGCACCCTGCCCGGCTCAGTCCTTTGTCCCGTATCGGAAATTTCGGCCTTCCAGATTTTTATCTCTACCCCCTTCCGGAAGGTAAAAGCGCCGGGCCAGGGCTGCACCCCCCGTATTCGATTGTAAATGGCTCTCGCCGAATCTCCCCAGTCAATTCTCCCGTCTTCCCTCTTTAGAATCGGCGCGTAAGTGGCTTCGGCATGGTTTTGGGGAACCCGGATCGTATCGCCGGCCTCTATCCTCTTCAGGGTTTCCAGAAGGAGTTCGCTTCCGACCCTGGACAACACCTCCGCCAGTTCTATCGCGGTCCAGTCGGTGCCTATGGCGACCTCCTTCTGGAGGAAGATGTCCCCCGTGTCCATGCCTTCGTCCATCCACATGGTGGTGACTCCGGTCTTTTCCTCGCCATTAATAATCGCCCATTGAATAGGGGCCGCTCCCCTGTATTTGGGCAAAAGCGAGGCGTGCACATTGATGCAGCCCGCAGAAGGAATCCGAAGCACCAAAGGCGGCAAAATCTGGCCGTAAGCTACCACAACCAGCAGGTCAGGAGCAAGGGATTCGAGCACTTTCACGAAGGACTCCTCACCTACTTTTTCAGGCTGGTACACCTTAATTCCGTATTCTTCTGCCTTCACCTTGACCGGTGGAGGTGTGGGAGTTCGCTTTCTCCCTTTCGGCCGGTCGGGCTGAGTCACCACCGCCAGTACCTCGTAGCCGCCTTCGATGAGAGCCTCGAGGGAAGGAGAAGCGAAATGAGGAGTGCCCATGAAGACTATCTTCATAATTATCCCTCTTCGCTTTCGTCGTCCTCGATTATCCTCAGGGCCCTGTCTATAAAAAGTATGCCGTCCAGGTGGTCTATCTCGTGGCAGAGGGCCCTTGCCAGCAGGTCCTCGCCCTCAATTTCAATGAATTCTCCTTTGGAATTCTGGGCCCTGACCTTCACTTTCTTTGGTCTCGCCACTTCCCCTGTTACTCCGGGGATGCTAAGACACCCCTCAATGCCGACCACCTCACCCTCTTCGGCTATGATTTCAGGGTTTATCAGTTCGATCAATCCTTCACCCACGTCTATCACGACTACCCTTTTTAGTATGCCGATCTGGGGTGCTGCCAGCCCCACGCCATTGGCCCATTTCATGGTTTCCGCCATGTCTTCGATCAGTTGTTTTAGCCTCTCATCGAAAACTGTCACCTTCTTGGCTTTCTTCCGCAAGACTTCATCTCCCAGCTTGCGTATTTTTCTTATGGCCATTTCTCAACCTCCGTTCACATCAAATCTTGAGGGTCCATGTCCCAGCTTAAGAGAACTTTTCTATCAAAGCCTTTCAGTTGTTTCAAGATGTCTCCCGCCCTTATCAGGCTTTCCTGGTCCTTGCTCTTGAGCAAAAGGTTATATCGGAAGTGGTCCTTCACCTTAAACCGCGGGGCCGGAATGGGTCCTAAAATTTTAACCTGGAGCCCTTTTTCTTCAAGAATTTTTCTAACTTTAATAGCCGCCGCCTCAACCTTATCATTGTCAACCCCAGTAAATATCAGGTTCATCAAAAAATAAAAGGGCGGGTACTCAAACCTCTTCCTGTTGATGAGTTCCTCTCGGTAGAAATCTTTAAATCTATACTGGCAGGCAGCTCTCACCGCTAGAGATTCGGGACAGTAAGTCTGTACTATCACCTTTCCGGGGATGTCGCCCCGGCCGGCCCTGCCGGCCACCTGGCTTATGAGTTGAAAGGTCCGCTCTCCGGCCCTAAAGTCCGGGAGGTTGAGTGTGACATCGGCTGCGATGATGCCCACCAGGGACACCCGAGGAAAATCCAGGCCTTTCGCTATGGACTGGGTGCCTACCATGACCTGGGCTTTGCCCGATTTAAATTGCCAGAGCATTTCTTCCAGGGCGCCTTTTCGGGATGTAGAATCGGCGTCCACCCTGACCACTCCTATCCCCGGGTAGCGGATTTTTATTTCCTGCTCCACCTTTTCGGTCCCCGATCCGAAGTAGCGGATTCGGCGGCTGTCGCAATTGGGGCACGTATCTGGAGCTTTCACTTCAAATCCGCAGTAGTGGCACTTCCCCTTTTTATCGCTCATGTGGTAGGTCAGGGAGATGTCGCAGTGGGGGCATTTTAACACGTATCCGCAATCTCTGCATAGCACAAAAGTGGAATGGCCTCGACGGTTTAGGAAAAGGATCACCTGTTCGCCGCGGGCAAGCGCCGCATCCATCTCATTGCACAGCTTCCGGCTGAAAATGTGCTTGTTTCCGGCCTTCAATTCTTCCCTCATGTCCACGATTTCCACCGGGGGAAGGGGTTTCCCCGTCACCCGGCGGGTAAGCTTTAAAAAGCCGAACTCCCCTTTTACTGCCCTGTAGAAGGACTCCACCGAAGGCGTCGCACTGCCGAAGAGGACAGCTGCCCCCTGGAGTTCGGCCCGGAACCTGGCCACCTGCCTTGCGTCGTAAAACGGGAATTCCATATTTTTGTACGAAGTTTCGTGCTCTTCGTCGACGATTATAAGCCCCAACTCCCTGATCGGGGCGAATACCGCTGATCTTGCGCCGATGGTAATATCGGCATCGCCTCTGTAGATCCTGTACCACTCCCGGAACCGCTCCCCATCGGACAGCCGACTGTGGAGAACGGCCACCCTTCCGGGAAACCTGCTGCGGAACCTCTCGGTCATTTGAGGCGTCAGCGATATTTCCGGCACCAGGACCAGGGCCTTTTGGCCCTTTGCCAGCACTTTCTCTATGGCCCGGATATATACCTCAGTTTTACCGCTGCCAGTTACCCCAAAGAGAAGCACCGGTTTTTTTTCATTTTCTATATTTTGATTAATTTCTTCCAGGACTTTCGACTGCTCAGAAGTAAGCTGCGGGGGAAAAACGGGCTTTTTGTCGTCCTCATAATGGTCCCAGATTTTCAACCGGAACTCTTTTTTTACCAGCCCTTTTTTCACCAAAGAGGAAAGGGCTCCTTTGACCTTTGAAGGGGGTAAACCCAGAATTTTCGAAATATCATCCGAAGTAATTGGTCCCGCATCCTTTATAACCCGAAAAACTTCCCCCTGAATCTTCGAGCGAAAGCTTTCGGCTTCTGACGCTTCCGCCGCCGAATACAACGCCTCTCTGGGGAGACTTACATCCGGCGGCAGCATCAGCTTTAAAAAGTCTATGATATGGGCCCCGTAGTACTTCGAGAGGCGTTCGGCCAGTTCCAGCATAAACGGTGGCAAAACATACCGCTCATCTACGGCCGAAATTTCCTTCAGAGAAAAATCGCAAGGGGCCTCCTCCTCCTTTAAAAAGCCAATTACCACTCCGTCCACGGTCCGGCCGTTGAAAGGAACCTTTACTCTGCTCCCCACTTTTAACTTCTCTTTTAAAGGCTCGGGGACGATGTAGTAGTACTCGCCTTTTATGGCAGGGTGCTTTGTATCGACAGCAACCTCCGCCAACTCGCTCAAAAAAATCCCTCCAGCAAAAATCAATTTTTCAAAAGATTAACCACCCTGTCCAGAATTACGTGGGCCAGCTCCTTTTTTGTCATCTTTGGAATTTCTTCCGCCGAACCATTTTTGTAATATATCTTGACGATGTTCGTGTCCACGTCAAAACCCGCTCCTTCTGCGGTCACATCATTTACTACAATAAGATCCAGGTTTTTCTTTCTCAACTTTTCCACAGCGTTTTCTTCGATTTCGTCCGTCTCGGCGGCAAAACCCACGAGGAACTGCTTTTGTTTTCTTTCGCCCAATTCCCTTAAAATGTCGGGATTTTTCTCGAGCTCCAGGAACATTGATGCGCTATCGCCCTTTTTTATTTTATGCTCTACGTAATTTTTGGGTCTAAAGTCCGAGACGGCAGCTGCCTTTATCACCACATCGCACCATCCGTAATACTCCAGGACCTTCTCCCTCATCTCCAAGGCCGTGTTGATCCTGATGTACTTGTAAAGTCCCGGAGGCGGTTGCAGGGATGTGGGCCCAGAAATAAGTATAACCTCACCACCGCGTTCCACAGCAGCCTCCGCCAAGGCATAGCCCATTTTGCCAGAAGATCGGTTCGATATAAACCTCACCGGGTCTATGGGCTCCCTGGTGGGGCCAGCGGTAATGAGGATTTTTTTATTATTGAGGTCCCTGCTGACTCCAACCAATTTTTCTATGAATTTTAATATTTTCTCAGGCTCGGGAAACCTGCCTTTCCCTGAATAGCCGCAGGCCAGAGGGCCTTCGTCGGGCTCCATCACGTAAAATCCCTTTTCCTTGAGGTAGCTCAGGTTTTCCTGGGTAATGGGGTTTAAGTACATGTTTACGTTCATCGCCGGCACTACCAGAACCTTCGCCCGGGTCGCCAGGACCGAAGATGTCAGCATATCGTCGGCAATGCCGGCAGCCATTTTGGCTATTATATTGGCCGTCGCAGGAGCTATTAAAAAAAGGTCCGCCCTATCGGCCAGGGAGACGTGTTCCACCTCCCAGCGAACCGGTTTTTCAAACATGTCGGTGACCACGGGATTGCCGGACAGCACCTGAAAGGTCAAAGGTGTGACAAATTCCCGGGCAGAACTGGTCATCACGACATGCACCTCCGCTCCCGCCTTTTTCAGGAGCCTGACCAGTTCTGCCGCTTTGTAAGCCGCTATGCTGCCTGTCACACCCAAAACTACGAATTTGCCCTGCAACATAGTCTTTCCACCTTATTACTTATTTCCGGAAGCGGGAGATTCCAGTTTTATCTTCTCCGCATCTAACTCAAAAAGAGCGATGGAGACCGGTTTTGTGGTCTTTACGTCCACCAGTTTGGGAGAGCCTTCGACGAGCTGCCGGGCGCGTTTCGCTGCCGCAACCACCAGGGCGTATTTGCTCTCGTATTTGCTCGTCAATGAATCGATGGGTGGGTACATCATGATTGACACCCCTCCTTGCGCACCAATTGTAAAAGTTCCTTGTTTCTTTTGACTCTGCACCTTTCCGCCAAAATAATCGATTCCAATTTTTTTACAGCTTCCTCCACCACATCGTTTACGACAGCATAATCGTAATCGTACATGGCTTTTAATTCTTCCTCGGCGCTTTTTACCCTCAGGTCAAAGGATTCCTTGTTCTCGCTTCCCCGCTTTATTATCCGCTTTTTCAATTCTTCGATGTCCGGGGGCAAAATGAATATAAAAACAGCGTTGGGGCAATTTTTCTTAACCTGCCTTGCCCCTTGAATGTCTATCTCCAAAATGACGTCTTTGCCCTGCTTTAACTGTTCCTCCACGAATTTCTTAGGAGTTCCGTAGTAATTGTTGTAAACTTTGGCCCACTCCAAGAATTCGCCCGCGTCGATCATTTTTTTGAATCTGGCTTCATCGGTGAAGTAATAGCTGACGCCGTCGATTTCCCCCGGCCTCGGCGGCCTGGTCGTCACGGAAACCGAAAGCACAAGTTCAGGCCTTCTTTTGAGCAGTTGACTGCAGAGCGTCCCCTTTCCTGCTCCCGAAGGCCCGGACAACACTATTAACATTCCTTCAGGCATAATTATTTCTCCCCTATATTTCCTCGGCTTCTTCTTCCAGTTCTTTGTTGTTCAAACGGTTAGCCACCGTTTCCGGCTGCACTGCAGAAAGGATCACATGGTCGCTGTCGGTTATTATCACTGCCCGGGTGCGCCGGCCGTAAGTGGCGTCGATCAGCATGCCTCTATCGCGAGCTTCCTGGATTATGCGCTTTATAGGTGCCGACTCGGGGCTCACGATTGCGACGATCCTGTTGGCCGACACTATGTTGCCGAATCCAATGTTTACAAGTTTTATTTCCACATTATTCCCTCCTGATAAAATTATTCAATATTCTGCAGTTGTTCTCTTATTTTTTCGAGTTCGCTCTTTATCTCGACTACTTCTCTCGTTATATTATAGTCTGCGGATTTTGCCGCTATAGTATTGACCTCTCTGAAAATTTCCTGGGCCAAGAAATCCAGTTTTTTGCCTACAGCTCCATCGGAATTGGCCATATTCTTAAATTGCGCAATATGGCTTTCTATTCTCACCAGTTCCTCGCTGATATCGGACCTTTCCGCAAAAAGCACCACTTCCGCTTCCAATCTATCTTCGCTGACCTCCAGGCCTTCCTTTATTTCTCTCACTTTTTGTTGGAGCCTTTTGCGGTACTCTTCTACCATTACGTCCGATCTCGCCTTTATGTAGCCGACCTTCTCCATGATAAAATCGAGCCTTGCCGAAAGGTCCAGCCATAGATTTTTCCCTTCGTTAGTTCTCATCTCGATGAGGTTTTCCACCGCTTCTCTTAGAGCCTCTTCAAGCTCTGGCCACAACTCTTCCTCTTCGGGAAATTGCTGTTCGGCCAGGAAAAGATCCGGCATCATCGAGAGCAAAGAAAGGGATATCGGCCCCTCAAAACCCACTTCATCCTTTAATTCCACTAACTTCTTATAATAACTCTCCGCCGCTCTTTTGTCAAATTTTATATCCACGGGCAGCGCCTGCGGGGAGAAATTCACGAAGACGTCTATCCTGCCCCGACTTATGCGCTCCCTGATATAATTTTTTATCCTCTCTTCCAGAAAAAACCACGGACGGGGCAATCTTACGTAAATTTCCAAAAAACGGTGATTCACCGATTTTAATTCCACTTCCCACCCGATTTTGCCGCAACTTTTCCCGCGTCCATAGCCAGTCATGCTCCTTATCATAGCTACCAACCTTTCAAAAAGCTTCTAAAATCAACGGCTTAATACTTCCCTAATCCGCTTCATGGCCTCCTTCAGCCTTTCGTCGGGGGTCGTGAGCGAAATTCTGATGTAGCCCTCGCCATGATCCCCGTAACCGGTGCCGGGCGTCACTACCACCGCTGCCTTTTCGATGAGCATCTCCGCAAAGGATTGGGATGTATAGCCTTCGGGTACCGGCACCCAAACGTAAAAGGTCCCTTTCGGTGGTTCCACTTCGAGACCCACTTCCTTCAAAGTTTCAACAACCAGGTCGCGCCTCTTTTCGAAAACTGAGAGCATTTCCTTCACGCTGTCCTGCGGCCCTAAAAGAGCTTCGATTCCCGCTTTTTGAATAGCCGTAAATTGCCCCGAATCTATATTGGTTTTTATTATTCCCAGTGCGGATATTATATCCTTATTACCTACCGCATATCCGATTCTCCACCCGGTCATGCGGTAGGGCTTTGAAAGCGAACCAAACTCGATGCCTACGTCCATGGCGCCTTTGGCGGAAAGCAGGCTGGGAGCTCTGTAACCGTCAAAGGTGATATCTACGTAGGCGCTGTCGTGGCAGATTATTATATCGTAGGTTTTTGCAAATTCCACAGCTTCCTCGAAGAACTTCTCGTCGGCTACAGCGGCGGTGGGATTGTTGGGATAGCAGAGAAACATGAGCTTCGCTTTTTTGGCCACTTCCGTGTCAATTTTTGAAAAATCCGGCAGGAAGTTGTTTTCCTTAAGCAGGGGCATGGAGTAAGGTATGCCGCCGGCTAATAATGCGGCTGTTTTGTAGACCGGGTACCCCGGATCGGGGATCAAGGCGTAATCCCCGGGATCGAGAAAAGCGAAGAAGATATGAGCAATTCCTTCCTTAGAACCGATGAGAGCCATGACTTCCGATCGGGGGTCTAGTTCCACTCCGAATCGCCTCTTATAATATGTAGATACCGCTTCCCTGTATTCCAGAGACCCCTCGTAGGCCGGATACCTGTGACATTCGGGTTCATTCGCCGCTTTCTCCAAAGCTTTAACTATATGGGTCGGTGTGGGCAGGTCGGGATCCCCAACACCTAAGCTTATAACGTCTACCCCTTTCCTCTTGAGTTCTTCTATCTTCCTGTCTATCTGTGCAAAGAGGTAAGGCGGGATTTTCCTTATGCGCTCTGCAATTCGCAAAAATACCCCTCCTTTTTTATTCGCAGGGTCGGCCAGCTCCTTTATGTAGGCCGTCACCACTTTTAAACAATTTTAGACTATAAAATCCATTCCCAAGCCATGCATGCTGGTAAACTTCATATTGCGCTACCGCCCTTTATATTCCTCGAAAAATCACTACAGATTATTATACCACCTAATTCCTGTTAAAACAATATATTCGTTTTGTGGTATACTAGAAGCAGCCAGATATCGAGGGGGATAACCATGCCATTCGACGGTATAGCTTTGAATGCAATTATAAAGGAACTGAAGGAATGTTTGGTTGGAGGAAGAATCGAAAAGATATACCAGCCGGGCAAAACCGAAATACTGCTGTGTATAAGGCAGCACAAGGAAGAAAGAATGCTTTTCATCTCGGCCCACCCGCAAAACTGCCGGCTGCATTTAACCACCCGCGAAAAGGAAAACCCTAAGACCCCGCCGGCCTTTTGCATGTTGCTGAGGAAGAATATATCGGGCGGGAAAATTGCGGATATTAGGCAGAGGGATTTGGAAAGGCTGGTAGAGATAGCAGTGGAAAACGAAGACGAGTTCGGAAGGCCGGTGATGAGAAGCCTAGTCGTCGAGATAATGGGGAAGCACAGCAATATAATACTGATCGACAATAGCACCAAAACCATCATCGACTCCATAAAGCGGATTCCTTCCGAAATAAACCGGGTGAGGGAGATCTTGCCCGGGAAAAAATACGTCCTTCCGCCGTTGGGGGAGAGGATAAACATCCTGGAAGACGAAGTGCCGAACTTCATCTTGCAGGCTGCCGAACCCCTGAAAGTCGGCCGCTGGATGACGGAAAACTTGATGGGAATGAGCAAAGCCGCAGCTAAGGAAATTTTATTCAGGAGCGGAGTGGACGAAGATAAGCCGGTGAACCAATTAAATCTTGAAGAAAGGCAAAAAATAGCCGGAAGCCTGGTGAAACTCGCTTCGGATATCAAAGGCTCTCGCTATCTTCCGGAAATCTACTTTAGCCATGGTCCTGTCGAGGAACCAGTGGACTTCTGGATTTTTCCTCTTTCGCACATGGGCCCATCGAAAGCCGTGCCATTGAAAAGTGCCAACGAAGCAGTCGACCTTTTTTACTCCCTAAAGGAAGACCTCGAAAAATTGAGAAATTTAAAGAAAACTTTGATGGCTCAACTGGAAAACCAGATAAGCAAACTTCGCCAGATCCTATCTTTTCAGCAGGAAAAGCTCGACGAAGTCAGAGACATGGAAAAATTTAAATTGTTTGGCGAACTCCTTTCCGCCTACCTTTATGAAGTTTCGCCGGGGATGAGTGAAATCGAACTCCCAAATTTTTACGAAGATGGAAAGATGGTCTCCATACCGCTCAAAGAAAATCTCTCGCCTTCCCAAAACGCCCAATACTATTTTGAAAAATACAAAAAGCTCCGCGCCACCAGGGAAAAGGTGGAAAACCAAAGGGAAAAGATATTGAGCGAAATCCAATACCTGGAAAGCGAACTTTACAACATAGAGCAGGCGGAAAATTTGGAGGAACTCGAGGAAATCCAAAAGGAGTTATCCAAGTACGGTTACATAAAGGAGGCGGGAAAGAAATCGAAGGGCGAAGTTCAGCCCTCTTCGCCCATTAAATACACCTCTTCCACAGGATTTACCATCCTGGTGGGAAAGAACAACGTGCAGAACGACATGATCACCCGGAAAGCAAATCCCGACGACATATGGATTCACGTAAAAGACCTGCCCGGCTCCCACGTAATAATAAAAACGGGCGGAAGGCCGGTGGATGAGGAAACTCTGTTGGAAGGATGCCTGTGCGCCGCGTACCACAGCAAAGCCAGAAACAGCAGCAACGTGGCCGTCGATTACACCTTAAGAAAGCATGTGAGAAAACCGCCAGGAGCTAAACCGGGCTTTGTAATTTACGACCACCACAGGACCGTATACGTTACACCGGATCCCGCGTTTATAGAAAGGCTAAAGAAAAATTAGCTATTTTTTCAGGATTACCACTCCGTTTTCTCCGTCCACTTCTTCCAACTTGACCTTTATTATCTCGTCCCGGGAGGTGGGCACGTTTTTCCCCACATAATCGGGCCTTATGGGGAGCTCCCGGTGCCCCCTGTCGATGAGCACCGCCAGTTGTATGAGTTTCGCCCGCCCCAGGTCCGACAAAGCGTCGAGGGCCGCCCTGGCGGTCCTCCCCGTATATATGACATCGTCCACGAGCACCACTTTTTTCCCCGTGATTTCGAAATCTATCTCGGTCTTGTTCACTATGGGCTGTTCCGCCAAAGTGGAAAGGTCGTCCCGGTATAGGGTTATGTCCAGAATCCCCACCGGGATTTCGACTCCCTCTATTTTCTTTATTTTAGCCGCCAACCTCTTTGCCAGGGGAACCCCCCTGGTCCTTATGCCCACCAGTACCAGGTCCTCTACTCCTTTGTTCCGCTCGATAATTTCATGACTTATCCTGGTCAAGGCCCTTTCGATGGCTTTATCGTCCATTATACTGGCTTTTTGTTCCATTCACATCGCTCTCCTTCTTAAAATATTCAGGATTTCATTAAAATCCTCGGGAACGGGTGCCTCGAAAGTCATGAACTCACCACTTCTGGGGTGATAGAGCCCCAGCCGAAAGGCGTGAAGGGCCTGCCCTTTAATATTGAAAGGATTCTTCTTTCTTGAATACAGTGGGTCTCCCACGACCGGATGGCCTATGTAGCTCATGTGGACTCGGATCTGGTGAGTTCTCCCCGTCTCTATGTTGACTTCCACAAAGGTAAAATCCCCGAATCTTTCTAAAACTTTAAAATGGGTTATGGCCTCTTTGCCGTGCTTTGCATCTACCGCCATCTCTACCCGCTTTACCGGATGCCTCCCGATAGGAGCTTCTATGGTAGCCCTGTCCTCGGGCAGATTTCCCCAAACGATGGCAAGATAGGTCTTTTTCACCTTTTTGCCCTTAAACTGATCCGCCAGCGTCCGGTGAGCCTGGTCGTTTTTTGCAACGACTATGGCGCCGGAAGTATCTTTGTCCAACCGGTGAACTATGCCGGGGCGCAAAACCCCATTTATCCCCGACAAATCCTTCGCGTGGTACAAAAGGGCGTTGACTAAAGTCCCGCTGTAATTGCCGGGGGCCGGATACACCACCATGCCGCGGGGCTTGTTGATGACGATTATGTCCTGGTCCTCGTAGATGATGTCTAGTGGGATGTTTTCGGGCTCCAGCGAAAGGGCTTTAGGGGCGGGTATTTGAGCCTCTACGACGTCGCCGCACTTTAATTTGTAATTGGGTTTTACCGTTTTTCCGTTTACCTTTACCCATCCTTCTTCGATGCCCTTTTGTATATAGCTTCTAGAAAAATCGTCGATCAATTCGGCTAAAAAAACGTCAACTCGCTTCTTTGAATTTTCTTCCGCCACCTGGATCTTCAAAGTCCTGTCCAAAATCGCCCCTCCCGCTTCAATTCAAACTTTCAAGAATGTCTCTATCGAACATTATTAAGTAAAAGAGCAGGATCACGCCTATGACCACGGCCGAATCAGCCACGTTAAAGACCGGCCAAACTCTGAAATCTATAAAATCGATCACGTAGCCAAAGCGCAAACGGTCCGCCAGATTGCCGAAGGCACCCCCCAAAACCAGGGCCAGGGCAAATTTGAAGAACTTCTTTTCGTCGGGCACTTTTATCAGGTAGTAGATTATGACCGATATGACCGCCAGGGAGACAGCGACGAAAAAAATTATCCTGCCTTTGAGAAGGCTAAAAGCTGCCCCGGTATTCTGCACGTAAGTCAGGTGCAAAATATTGTCTATTACTGGAATCGACTGGTTGGGGACCATCCGCGCCTTAATCAAGGCCTTTGTAAACTGGTCTGTCGCAAAAATAATCGCTGCAAAAATCCACGCGCCCAAAGCCCATGACCTCCAAACTTTTTGTTGCTACACTAAATTATATACCACCGCTTATCTAACATCAATTGTCCAAAAAAATAAATACCCGTTGAGGGTATTTATCTTTCGTCTTCGAATATCACCTTATCCAATTGATCGGCTATTCCCCTTTCCTCGCTCCCGTCGGTATAGGCATCGTTGTAACCGACGGAGCCCGGCTCATCCTGAGGGGTGTTGGCCGTGCCGTACCGGGCCACATCCTGCCACGCATCCTCTCCGTCGTATCCCACCTCTCCCGAGTTATCGCGAAAGCTCCTCCCAAAGGGGTACTTCAACACTTCTTCCTCAGCGGGCCTTACTCCCTTTGCCGGAATTTTTTCCTCTTCTTCTTTGCTGCACCTGGCACATAAGGCGGTGTACGGTATCAAATCCAGGCGCTCTTTTTCTATAGGTTTTCCACACTTTTCGCAGATCCCGTAGCTCCCGTCCTCCATCTTGCCTAGGGCCCTTTCCACTTTCGCCAGCATCCTCTTCGCGTTGTCCCGAAGGCCCAGGTCCTTTTCCCTCTCGAAAGTCTCGGCCGCCAGGTCCGAAGTGTGGTTGTCGTAGGCCGATAGCTCCCCCACTGATTCCTTTAAGGGCTCCGAACTTCGTCTTATTATAGTAGACATCTGCTCCTCCAATTCCCGCTTTAAATCCTCTAGCTTCCGGCGGTAGTATCCCCTGTCTTCCAAGTCTATCCTCCTTCGCGTTATTTTGTCGAAAGTTCTTCCTGTACTATCCTGACTATTTCGGCTATGAAATCGCCTATAAGGGGGAGATTCAGCAGGACCGCGCGCTGGAGGATGTAAATCGCCAGAGCCCCCAGCAGGGTAAACCCCACCGCCATCCCAAATCCCCTGGCAATTCCGGCCAGGAAATTTATATACAGCAACCGGCTGGGATTTCTATAAAGCTCCAGGTATTCTGCCAGGTTCAGCTTCTCTATACTGACCGAAAGTTCGTCGATTTTCGATCTCAACTGGCGGATGAGGTCTTCCCTGTCCATCGATCGCGTACCCCTTATTCTAATTTAACCAACTCTCCCCTTTTTATACCGGCCCAAATTGCCCAGAACTCCCAGGACCCCTAAGATTATATTTGAAGAATTTCTCGCCGCTTCTTCGGCAAATTTCTCGTACACCACCACCGCTTCGTCGTCGGCTCTATCAGATATGGACCTTATCACGACAAAAGGGATCTCATTTACGAAGCACACATGCCCGATGGCTCCGCCCTCCATCTCCACGCAGGAGCCGTCGAAGACATCCCTCAAATACTTTACCCTTTCCGAACTGCATACGAACTGATCCCCGCTTAAAATCCTTCCTTTGACGGCTTTTTTCCCCTTTAAAATCTTGCAGGCCACCTTCCAGGCAATATCTGCCAGTTCTTCGTCGGCCTTGAAATAGGTTATCCCCAAGTTAGGTATTTCGCCGGGCTCGTGGCCAAAATTGGTGCCGTCCACGTCGTGCTGGGCCACTTCGGTGGACACGACCACATCGCCCACATCCAGGTCCTCTTTTAAAGCCCCGGCCACCCCGGTGCAGAAAACCGCATCCGGCTTAAAAACATCAATCAGGAGTTGGGTGCACAGTGCGGCATTGACCTTGCCAACGCCGCACTTCACCACCACCACTTCCTGCCCCTGCAGTACGCCTCGATGAAAAGTCAAAGATGCCCTGCAGTAGGTCTCGGCTTTCTCCAGTTTTTCGCACAAAAGAGCTATTTCTTTGTCTAGAGCACCTATTATACCTACTATAAGAACCATCCTTTCTGCTCTTTTTTCAAGCCGTTACAGCGGATTTTACCTTGACTCCCGGAATCTGACCCAGCTTGCCGGTGAGGGCTCCTAGCTCATCGGTGGTAGCGTCGACGATAATCGCGATGACCGAAATTCCCCTCTCCTTGTAAGGTATACCCATGCGACCCACTATCAGATCGCCGAATTTCGACAGAATTTCGTTCACCTTCGCTGCCGATTGTTCCCTGTCATAGACTATTATCCCCACCACCGACAACCTCTTGTCCTCCGCCATCGTCTTGGTCCCCTCCTTCTTCTTCATTGTCCAGTGCGACCGCCGCTTCCTTCACACAAACTTCTACCTTTTCTTCCTCTTCTTCCTCCAGGCCCGAGGAATTCACCAGTTCGATTTGGGACTGAAGGAAATTTAAAAACCTCGTCTTGAAGAGTTGAAATTGGACTTTCAACTCCTCGTAACGCTTGTTCAATGCATCGCACTCCATCCTGGCCTTTTCCAGCATTTCCTCGGCTTTAACCTGGGCGCCCTTGATGATGAGCTCCTTTTCCTTTTCGGCGTTCCGTTTTAAATCCTCGGCCGCCTTTTCCGCCAGGATGATGGCTTTTTTCAGCGTGGTCTCTAACTCCTGGTATTCCCGGAGTTTCTCCCTCAAAAACTTTACCTCATCTTTTAATTCTTGATTTTCCTTGTACAATTTTTCGTAACTCTGGGTCACTTTTTCTAAAAAATCATCAACCTCTTCCTCGCTGTAGCCCCTGAAAGATTTCCTGAATTCTTTCTTCTGGATGTCCAGGGGGGTCAAGGTCATGCTATCACTCCTATCTAGTTGTTTAATACATCGCCCTCAGCAAAAGCGTAATTAATACATTTTTCACGATATCCAGGGCAATCACACCGAATGCGCG